>DASQPS010000218.1:0-4851 GCA_035643845.1 Gemmatimonadaceae bacterium
AAAGCAAAAGGCCCCTCCAAAGCCCGTCGGCCGCCTCGACCTCGATGTGGCGAACGAGAAGGAAATAGAGGCCCTGAGGTACGTCGGACCGGCTCTGGCCAAGCGCATTGTGGCTGACCGCGATTCGTTCGGTCCGTTCGGGTCAATGGAGGGTCTCACGCGCGTGAAAGGGGTCGGTTCCTCTATGGTAGCAAAGCTCGACTCAACCGTAACCTTCTCGCTTGTCCCGCGTCCTACCAACACAGTCATATCCAGGCCATCCGAACTGCCAAAAGCACGCAGGAAGCCTCACCGGAGGGACATGCGTCCTTGACAGCTCCTGCCGCCAAAGCGCCGAGGATCGGCGATCTGCTTTTGAGAGAAGGGCTGGTCACCCAGGACCAGCTCAATAAGGCTCTCCAGGAGCAGAGACACAACGGCACGCGCGTAGGCTACAACCTGGTCAAGCTCGGTTATGTAAAGGAGACCGACCTCACCCGGATGCTCGCGCGCCAGCATAAGATGCCCGCCGTCGACCTGACGAAATTCCAGGTCGATCCGCGCATCGCTAAGCTCATTCCCGGTGAGCTCGCCCTCAAGCACAGTGTGCTCCCGCTCAAGCGTGATGGACGCACCCTCACGGTCGCGATGTCGGATCCAGCTTCGATGTCCGTGCTCGACGACATCAAGTTCATCACTCGTCTCGATATTTTCCCGGTCATCGCCGGTGAGTTCACTCTCCGCAACGCGATTGAGAAGTTCTATGCGTCAGGCGAAGCGCAGATGGAAAATCTGCTCGCCGACATCGCGGAAGAGGACGACGTCGAGATTCTCGAGAGCGAGAATGACAACACCGCCGATAACGCCGGCGGCGCACTCGTCGACGAAGCTCCTGTCGTCAAGCTTATCAACGCGATAATGACGGACGCACTCAAGCGCGGCGCCTCGGATATTCACTTCGAGTGCTTCGAGAAAGAGCTGCGAGTTCGCTACCGCATCGACGGCGCGTTACAGGAAATCATGAAGCCGCCCATCAAGATGCGGCCAGCCCTGATTTCCCGATTCAAGATCATGGCGAGCCTCAACATCGCCGAGCGTCGTGTCCCGCAGGACGGACGTATCAAGCTCAAGATCGGGAATAAGGTCATCGACTTCCGTGTCTCGACTCTGCCGACTTTGTTCGGCGAAAAAGTCGTGCTCCGTATTCTCGACAAGGGCAACCTGACACTCGACTTGTCGACGTTCGGCATCGAACCACGAGCAGAACGCGAGCTGATGGAAGCGATCTCGAATCCTTACGGGATGGTGCTCGTAACTGGTCCGACAGGCTCCGGCAAAACGACGACTCTTTATTCCGCGCTCTCTAAGATCAACAACATCGACGTCAACATCATGACGGCCGAAGACCCGGTCGAATACAACCTGTTTGGCATCAACCAGGTTCTCGTTCGAAACGAAATCGGGATGACCTTCGCCGCCGCCCTGAAAGCGTTCCTTCGTCAGGACCCCAACATCATCATGTTGGGAGAAGTTCGAGACCTCGAGACCGGCGGTATCGCCATCAAAGCCGCTCTCACAGGTCACCTGGTGCTCTCCACGCTGCACACGAACTCCGCGCCAGAAACGGTGACTCGTCTGATGGACATGGGTATCGAGCCTTTCAACGTCGCCTCGGCGCTCAATCTCGTGCTGGCGCAGCGTCTCGTGCGTCGCGTGTGCTCCAAGTGCGCTGAAGCCTATAAGATGGACCCGGCCGAGATCGCCGGCGCCAAAGTCGGCGGCGGAGTCACGCTCCGCGATCTGCACTTCACGGACATGGCGCTGAACGATGCGAAAACCCGCGCCACCGAAACGGCCAAGCCGTACATGGACGGGATCACTCTGGATACGAAGATGGAGGATCTCCCCGTGTTTCGCGGAAGGGGCTGCGAACAGTGCGATGGCACCGGCCTCAAGGGACGACAGGGAATTTACGAAGTGATGAATATGACGCCGCGGCTCAGAAAGCTGATCATGCAGAGCGCCGGCGCCGCAGAGATCCAGAAAGTCGCCATCGAAGAGGGAATGCTCACGCTCCGCATGGACGGCTGGCTGAAAGTGCTCAAGGGAATCACTCCTCTCGAGCAGGTTGTCCGCGAAACCGCAGCGTGATACTCAACTCCCGAACCGATATCCGATGACATCCTTACCGTTCATAGACACCTCGACTCCGTCGGCGCCTCCGGCGCCATCGCAGGGGGTGAATCTCCGCGCGCTCCTCGAGGAAATGGTCTCTCGCAATGCTTCCGACCTGCACGTCGTTGCGGGTGAACGGCCAAAGCTTCGCATCGACGGCGACATCACGAACTCCGGTGTCGACTACACGATGTCGCCGAAGGACACACTGCAGGTTGCTTACTCGGTGCTCACCGAGCAGCAAAAGAAACGCTTCGAGCTCGAGGACGAGCTCGATTTCTCGTTCGGCATCCAGAATCTCGCGCGCTTCCGCGGCAACGTCTTCAAGCAGCGCGGCTGCGTATCGCTCGTCGTCAGGCAGATTCCTTTCGCAATCAAGACCTTCGATCAGCTCGGTTTGCCGGGCTCGATCGCCAAAATGGCGGAGAAGCCACGCGGTCTCGTTTTGCTGACGGGTCCGACGGGTTCAGGTAAATCGACTACTCTCGCGGCGATGATCGACAAGGTCAATCGTGAGCGAAAAGGCCACATCATCACGGTCGAAGATCCAATCGAGTTCATCCACAAGCATCAGGGCTGCATCATCAACCAGCGCGAGATTGGAAGCGATACGAAGTCGTTCGCGAACGCGCTCAAGTACGCCCTGCGCGAAGATCCCGACGTCATCCTCATCGGTGAAATGCGCGACCTGGAGACGATCCAGGCGGCGCTCACCATCGCTGAAACCGGCCACCTCGCGTTCGCAACTCTGCACACGAACTCCGCGGCCGAGGCAATCAACCGCATCATCGACGTATTTCCGTCGCACCAGCAGTCGCAGGTGAGAGCTCAGCTTGCGTTCGTTCTCGAGGGAATCGTCACGCAAACGCTGCTTCCAAAAGCTCAGGGCAAGGGTCGCGTGATGGCTGCTGAAATTCTCGTGGTGACGCCAGCTATTCGCGCGCTCATCCGCGATGACAAAGTCCACCAGATCTACTCGTCCATGCAGGCCGGCAAGAAATACGGCATGCAGACGCTCAATGACGCGCTGTACCAGCTCTACATGGCTCGCGAAGTCACAGCCGACGAGTGCCTGCGCGTGAGCGGCGATCCTACGGAGTTCCAGCGCATGATCGGACAGCTCGATCCGGCGGAAGACGGCGCGAAGGCCGCGCCTGGTAAGCCCGCGCCAACACGGGGGCCCGCGTCGGGCTCACCGGTCAGACGTTAATAGAGGATTAGTTCATGGCTACGTTCACTTACACTGCGAGAGCATTCAACGGCGATCTGCGCACCGCTACGATCGACGCCTCCTCGCGTGACGACGTTATTGCGCAGCTTAGAAAGCAGCGCCTCAGTGTCGTCAAGATCGACCAGGATGCAACCAAGAAAATCGGGCGCGGCTCTATCAAGACCCGCGACATCGTCATTTTCACCCGTCAGTTCTCGACGATGATCAACTCCGGTCTGCCGCTGGTGCAGGCCCTGACGATCCTCGCCGAGCAGACGGACAATAAGGCGCTGGCTGAAGTAACCAGGAAGGTGGTGTTCGACGTCGAGTCCGGTAACACAGTCGCGGATGCTCTCTCGAAGCACCCCCGCGCATTCACGAACCTCTACGTGAACATGGTCGCCGCCGGTGAAGCCGGCGGTATTCTCGACACGATTCTGCTCCGCCTCGCGACCTTCCTGGAGAAAAACGACGCGCTCGTGAGAAAGGTGAAGGGCGCGATGATCTATCCGGCCGTGATTATGAGCGTAGCGGCCATTGCAGTGGTGACATTGCTCATCTTCGTCATCCCGGTGTTCGCCGGCATGTTCGCATCGGCAGGGCAGGCGCTGCCGCTTCCAACGCGAATCGTCATCGGTGCCTCGGGATTCCTGAAGTCGTACTGGTGGGTTATCGGTGCCGTCATCATCGGCGGCGGGTACACTCTCAAAAAGTATTACGCGACGTCCAACGGCAAACTCGCAATCGACCGCTTGATGCTCCACGCGCCCGTTTTGGGTGACGTGCTCCGCAAGTCGGCTGTGTCGCGCTTCACCCGCACGCTGGGCACGCTAATCAGCTCCGGCGTAAGCATTCTCGAAGGCCTGGAAATCACCGCCAAGACCGCTGGTAACCGCGTCATTCAGGACGCGATCATGCAATCGCGCTCCTCGATCGCCGGCGGTGATACAATCGCGCAGCCTCTCCAGAAGTCCAAGGTGTTTCCGCCCATGGTCATCTCGATGATCGCGGTCGGCGAGCAAACCGGTGGTCTCGACGAGATGTTGTCCAAGATCGCGGACTTCTACGACGAGGAAGTCGACGCGGCGGTAAGCAACCTGCTCTCGCTGCTCGAACCTATCATGATCGTATTCCTCGGCGTGGTCGTCGGCGGAATGGTTGTCGCGATGTACCTGCCGATCTTCGACATGGTCAACGCCGTCCAGTAGGCAGAAGTAAATACGCATAACAAAAACGGCCAGACTCATTGAGTCTGGCCGTTTTTGCTTTACCCTGACTGGCTAGAACATTACTCCGAACGTCACTGGAATGAAGCTGCCGGTGCCGCCGCCGTTCGCGGCCCCACCATTGACGGTGAAGCTATTGTATCGCGCTTCAACAAACGTCTCGAAGCTGGAGCTCAGCGGAATCTTGATCCCGCCCCCGATGTTCCAACCGAAGTCATTCTCGGCATTGGTGCTGCCACCCCCGTTGAACCCGGCGCTTGG
>DASQPS010000219.1:0-6617 GCA_035643845.1 Gemmatimonadaceae bacterium
CGAGTAGTCGGCAAGCTCCCATAGATCACTCGATGGTGAATCCCGGATCGGCAGCTGCCGATCCGGGATTCACCATCGAGTGATCTATGGGAGCTTGCCGACTACTCGGCGGCGGGCTTCTTCGCGGTTGGGGGAAGCATACCGTTCAACCGCAGGTAAATCGCAGCCTGGCTGTAATGGTCAGCCCAGTCGCCGGTCGTCAGAGTCATTATCGCGGCCCGGGACATCTTACGACCCCCAAAGAACGGCAGCTCTTCGCTCAGATTCGCGTCACTGAGGTTGGCGAGCGCCTGGTCGCAGAAAGCGAAAGTCTCACGCAGCCTCGCCATGAGAGCTTCCTTGGACTCGGTGGCTGCAATCTTTGTCCGCGTGGGTGCCTTCACGCCACCGATCGCTCCGCAGAGAAAATCATTTCCCTGCGACAGGTGCGCCATTATCTCGGCGACGCTCATTTGCGATGCCGTTGGTTTGTACGTGAGCTTGTCCGAGGGGAACTCGTCCATGGCGGCCATGAGATTTGTTCCCTCGGTTTTTGCGTTGCTGCGAAACGCCTCTGACACGGGATTGCCTTGTTGCGCGGCGACGACAGCGGGAAACGCCATCAGTGCCAGCAAGGCAAGAGAAGACCGGCGGCTCATTGAGTCTGGCTCCGTTGGAGTGGGACTCAATTCTGGACAATCAGCGGCGCCGTGTCCAGCATCTCGCTCCCCATTTGTCAGGGAGAGCGTTTAGGTGGCGTCGAAGTTGTTCGGATTGCCGGCAATACCGTCGGCTTGGCCTCTCTTGGTGCCGGCTGCGGCGCCCCGGCCGTGATCGCGAGTGTCAACCTTTCCGCCTGCTCCGCGCTTTCGGTGATGAACAAGGCCGCCAGATTCGCAGATCGAATGAGCGTCGCAGGAGCTGGCCATACGGCCGGTTTTCCTCGCGGTGATGCCGTCGCGCTGTCCAGTTCCTTCCAGTCTTTCTCGAGCGATTTCTGATCAGGGTATAGAAACACGTAGAGCGTCGCGCGGCCCAATCTGTACGACGTGGGTCGGACGCTGAAACCCGACGGTTGCCGTGCGCTATCGGGAAGTTTCTGCAGAACGAAGCCGGCGCGCTCGAGACGCTTCTGTACGCTGCACGAGGCCCAAAGCCCGGTGGGCGGACACGCCGCCGTCGTCGTGGAGGCTGCGCCGACGCCCGCCGGTGGTAAGCGCTCTGACCCAGTCGTCGTGGCGGTCGCGAGGGAATCGGGCGCATCGTCGTGGCCCGGATTGCGGCCGCATGCAAGAGCGACTGCTACGACGAGCGAAAGAACGATTGCCCCAGGTTCATTCAGCATTGCAAACGCTTCTCGCGGATTCCGTGCCTGGATGCAAAACGGGGAAGGGCTTTCGCCCTTCCCCGTAGACTGCGCGGCTCTGACGTCGAGCCGACGAGCTTAGAACATCAGTCCGACAGTGACTGGAACGAATTCCATCGACCCGCCATTGGCCGAAATGCGGTTGTACCGCGCTTCGACGAAGGCCTTGAAGATCGACACTGGGAGGTTGATACCAGCGCCGGCATTCCAGCCGAGGTGATTATCGCTGTTGCTTGACGCGCCTGGGGCCGAAACGCTGGCCATATAGAGTCCAGCGCCGCCAATCAGGTAAGGCGAAACGCCCATGCTGGGCAGACGCCACACGACGTTACCAGTCGCGCTCACCAGATTCAGCTTGGTGTTCGCGGCACCCTTCACACCAAACGAGTTGTACGCGCCATCGACGCGAATCCCGACTGGAATGAAAGGAAGGTTGATGCCAAGAGCAACCGTACCGTTGTAGCCGGTGTTGCTCGAGTTGGAAAGATCGCTCATTGGGAGCGAGCCACCGCCAGCAACGCCAATCTGGAAGGGCTTTACGAGGCCGAGCTGCGCGTGTGAAACGCGGGGCGCGGCGACGAGTGCGATCGCGGCGATCGCGAGGAACAGTGAACGCTTCAAAGCTTCTCCTTGTTCGAGAGTGCACCCGCATTCGAGCCGTGAGAGCTGTCCGCTGGGCGCTGTTCTGGTTATGCGAATCTGCTTCGCGCCACGCCGCGTCCCTTTTGGGGCTGCCGCAGAAAGCGCTTGGCGGTCTTCGCCGACAAGACGACGAGCGAGTACCCGCCCAGTAACGATTGTGAGGCGATGCGAAACGACAACCAGGCGAGAGACGCATGGGTTTGTGATATCGCCAAAGCTCGGTCGTCAGACAGCCGGCGGTTCCTCCACAGTCCTGCGTCTCGTCGAATATCCTCTAGCCCTAACACCGACCAATGATGAAAAGACTCCCTAGCGCATTCCTCGTGGCACTTGCGGTGGTCGCTCCCAGCGCTCGAGCGCAGCGGTATGGCCAGCGCGGATCCACTCCCATTGAGCTCGGCGTAGATGCTGCCATGGTATTTGGCCTCGATAATCCGCACACGACAGCGGTAACCTTGCCTGTGCCGTCGTTCCGGATTGGTTTCATCGTTGACAACAACCTCGAGCTGGAGCCCCGCCTCCAGGTAAACTCCGTCCATGTTGCTGGTCTCGGCACATTGACCGATTACGATTTCCAGCTAGGCGTCCTCTTCATGCCAGGCGGAGACAGAGTTGGTAAGGACGTCTACATCCGGCCGTTCCTCGGTTTCAGTGGCACCAGCGCGTCGGGCGCTGGAAGCAACAGCAACGGCGATGCTGGCGTCGGTCTGGGAGTGAAATTACCCTTTGCGGACCGTCGGCTCGCTACGCGCCTCGAGGCGGCGTACGATCACGGATTCGGGAATGGGGGAACGAACGCAATCGGCCTCTTCGCCGGGCTCTCGTTCTTCACGAGGTAGGTCCCAGCAGGTCTCGCGACAGCAGCGCTCTTACGGCGCTACCATCGTCAGCACGACGGTCGCGTCGTCGCGGTCTGCGGTCGATTTCTGCGAAATGCTCTGGAAGTACACTCTCGCGTCCGCCGCTTCAGTAGACAGCGTTCCCGACGCGATGGCGACGGAAGCAAACGTGAGGTTGGAGTAGTCAGAGCCGTCTCCAACCGACCAGCGCACAGAAGAAGCGACCTGCTTCTTGCTGCTCGTTCCGATTGACAAAACCCAGGGGCGCGTCGCGCGGACACTCAGTGCCAGGCCTTGGCCTGAGGCGACTACGTTGCCAGCCGAGACTGCGGGAGCAATCGCCGCGAGGGTCGCGACCTGCACCTTTACGCGCGGGGGGACAGTGACACTCACTGTGTGTGTGAGGCTGCTCGACGCACCCGATTGCGCCAGCGCAGACGCGGAGATCATAACGATTCCGATTGCGACCGTGCTGAGTGTGCGTTGGATTCGAGCCATCGACAGAGCCTCCGTTGCTGCGTGAATGCCTGCAGCGTGGTGATTTCCTGAGGCACAATATGTACCTCGCTCTGTGACGGTTTTGTGAAGCGACTATGACACGTGCGTCATGCTCGCTGAAACTGCTAAGTCGTTGCCTCCTTTAGCTTTACTGGTTCGAGTACGAAGCCTATGCCCCGCCTCGTTGCAATTACTGCCGACGCTCCCGCTCCAAGCAGCTTCTTACGCAAACGCGCGACGTGCGCGTCGATGACGTTCGAGCTTGGATCGAAGTGCATGTCCCACACTTTGTCGTGCAGCTCACTGCGTGTGACCGTGATTCCCGTGTGAAGCATCAGATGCTCCAGCAGCTTGAGCTCCATCGAGGTGAGGGTGACATCGACAGTCCCGCAGGTTACCCGTCTCGTCAGACGGTTGAGAGTGAGGTTTCCCGCACTCACCTGCTCGGCGACCCGACTCCCGTTCGATCCGCGACGAACAAGGGTGCGTACACGCGCACGCAGCTCCTCGTTGGACACTGGTTTCACTACGTAGTCGTCCGCGCCGGCATCGAGGCCCCGCACTATCGACTCCGTGTCCGCGCGCCCCGAGTAGAGAAGCACCGGCGTACGGCGGCCGTTGCGACGCAGTTCCTGAAGGATCTCGAAGCCGTGGCGGTCTCCGAGCTGAAGATCGAGCACGATCCCATCGTAGTCGTTGACGAGAGCGAGCATGCGCGCCTCTTCGCCGGTCGATGCGACATCGATAGCGTAGGATTCGTCCTTGAGCACGCGGGCGATCAGCTTGAGGATCGCCCGGTCGTCGTCGACTACGAGAATGCGCATCAGCTCCGAGCTCTCGCCGGGCGGTGGATTTCGGGGGGTTGCGAAGATTTCACTCTGATTGAAGGACGAATTCCGCCTCGCAAGAGCAAAAAAAAGAACGGGGAAAGCGTTTAGCTTCCCCCGTTCTCAAAACAGCTGAAGCTGCCGTTAGAACATTATTCCGAACGTGATCGGCACGAACTTCGTCGAAACGCCATTTTTCTGGGCCTGATTATATCGCGCCTCTACGAAGGCGTCGAAGCCGCTCAGAGGCAGAGAAATTCCGCCGCCGAGATTCCAACCGAATTCGTTCTCCGACCCGCCGCCGCTGCCGCCGAAGTTGTACAGCCCAATTCCGCCGATACCGTATGGAGAAACGGTCATCGATGGAAACTTGTAAACGAGGTTTCCGGTTGCGCTCGTGATGTGGATGCTCGCTCCGCCGCCTTTGAAATCGAAGTGGTTGTACGCGCCGTCGACGCGAATTCCGAGCGGAATGAGCGCGGGGTTGAAGCCGACGGTGATCGTGCCGTTGTAGCCGGTGCTGAAATTGTTGGAGAAATCACTTAGCGGGATTGCTGCGCCCGCTGCTACTCCGAACTGAACCGGCTTCACGACCGTCGACAGCTGGGCGTGCGCGCGCATTGGCACGGCGACCAGTGAAATGCCGACTAGGGCTGCTGCAAAATTAAAACGCTTCAAAGCAACTCCTGTTTGGGTGAACGCATCCGGTTCTGGCCGCGAGTTTGGCCATCGTTCAGACGCTAATTCCGTTGACTGCATCGACCGGCTCGACAGTCGCCGGCGCATTCAATGCGTCAGTCGGACGAGCAAAACGCGCCGTGCGTAACTCGGGAGTCGCGTGCGCTACTTCCGAACGGGAGTCGTCGTGCCGGGCTTGTTCTTGAGAATATAGGAGGGATCGATCCGCTCCAGCTTGTACTTGCGCGCGTCATCGAGCGCCTTCAGGCAGATATCGCGCGTTTTGAAAAGGGTTGAGTCATTGACTCGCTGAAGAGCGGCGCTCGCCTGCTCCTGATAGCTAACGATCGTTGAGGAGTCCGGTCGCAGAAACGGAATTCCGCACACCTCGTCAACGGGGTACTTGTCGCCAAGCATCGCCAGGACGCGGGACGGCGCATGCGGAAGCGCCGACGCGAGCGCGATTGACAGACTCGCTTCAGCTGGAGCCGAAGGTGGCGTGATCTTCGAAGCGACGTCGAGCCAGGAACTATCGCCCGTAGCGATGCCGTTCATCACCGATCGCCCAAAGGATTCATCGGTGTCCAGTCTTCTCGAGACGCCGGCGGGGCCGCTCAGCTTTATTTCAGAGAGCACCACCTGGGCCGTGCCCATCGGTGTCCACGGGCTGTCCTTGCACCCGACTGCGCAAAGAATCGCGAGCGCGGTCGCGCCCGCGCGCAGAAGCCGCAGTCGCTTTATTCGACTTGCCCGGGCGTCACCGGCCGCATGCTTCCCGGACACGCGCGGTGTCGCTCGGCATCCATATCGCAATCGCGCGTCCCTTCCTGTCGGCATGGCTACTACCCAGCGCCGCCCCGATGACTTTTACAGTAGCGTGGCTTGCGCCCAGCGCGTCGACGACGACTCCATTCGCGCCAGCGAGAGCAGCCTTGGCCCGCATTGCCTTCAGCACGTCGCCGTTTCCATTGTACGCCGCGTTCCCCTCGGCGGTGATGAGCGCAACTTCATAGTAGTCGTAGGGAACGTGGTCGCGGTCCGCGAAAACCGAGACAGCGTTGGTACACGTTGCCGCGAGCTTGAGAGCGGGATTTACTGCGACAACCTGCGAGCGTGTGTGGCATCCCGCGGCCAGTGCCGGAGAAACGGCGCAGACGGCCCATCGAGAGAATCTGCGGATTGTCATTGCGGCGATGTTTGTGGGATGAGGGAAACGACAAGTAAGAATGCAAGCACGAGGCCCGGCGCGACGACTCCAGTAATTTGCGTCCTTACTTCGTGACTCTGCTCGGCAGGGTTTGGGCCCCGGCAGCATCGCGCTGTTCCGAAAGCAGGCGCGTCGTATAGCGTTGGCCTTCCGAGATCCGCTCGACCTCGAGCGCGATCGCATCGACGGATTGGTTCAGTTGTGCGAGCTGTGACGTCACCTCGCTCGGTATCGGCGCTGTTCCTCCGCGACGATCCATGCGGCGCGAAAAGGCGCGGGCGAGCGGCAATCCAATGATGATCACGGCGACCATCACGAAAAATGCAATTGAGATTTCGACTGCTTGGGGAGGGACAACGTTAGCGGGCAGCTGGACGGTGGTTTCCTCTCCGTGAGGCCCGCGAATTGTAAATTCTCGCGGATTCGGCGGTGGGGTCGGCGCGACGGGAGCTCCCGTCTGCGCCGCGGTCGCGGCTTTGGCGGCGGCCAACCGAGCTCCCGCGACAGCCTGTCGAATCTGATCGGACATCTGCCGGACCTGCTCCTTGGTCATCACGTTATCGGTCTGATTCGTCTGCTGC
>DASQPS010000220.1:0-3604 GCA_035643845.1 Gemmatimonadaceae bacterium
CCCGCCGCTACCGCGACGTTCAGGGACTCGACCGAGCTGGAAATCGGAAGCGAGATGATCCTGGTCGCTTTCGCCCTGATTTCCGGGTTGAGCCCCGAACCTTCATTACCTACGACGATTGCCAGGCGCTTAACAGCACGGGTTCTTTCCACCGGTTCACCGCGAGCATCCGCGGCCCATAGTTCGATGCTCTGCCGGTCCAGAAAAGCCACCAGGTCGCCGAGCTCCGCGTGTACGACAGGGTGGGTGAACTGGGCGCCCATCGAGCCCCTGATGACCTTTGAATTCCAGAGATCGACCGTCCCGGTCAGCGCAACTGTCGCAGCAGCGCCGAGGGCGGCGGCAGTTCGGAGGATGGTTCCGACGTTGCCCGGGTCCTGGACCGCATCGAGAACGAGTATGCGGCACTCAACGCCAATCTCGAGTGTATTCAGAGAGCGGGCCGGAACTTCCCCAATTGCTAGCACACCCTGGGAGGACTCGGTGTCTGCGGCGGTCTGGAAATCCTTATCCGATACCTCTGTCACTTCGACACCCGATTGATCGAGGTGTCGAAGCAGCGATTCTCCGCGCAGTGAAGATGAGAGTCGGGACGTAACCAGGGCGCCGCGAATCGGCAGTCCCGATCGGCTCAACTCTTCGACTGCGCGGATACCTTCGGCGACGAACAGCGATCGTTTTTCGCGCGCTTTTCTTCGCTGCAGATCGCGGGCAAGTGTGAGTAATTTCACGGAAGACGGGTCGACCATTTGCTGGAATATGTTTTGCCTTCGCGTCTGGACAGGTATCCCATCGCCGGAGTCTCAATGAAGCGATTTTTCATAGGTCTTTCACTTGTCTCATCGCTGGTTGCGTGCAGCATCTCGCAGCAGCAGGAAGTACAGATGGGACAGGAATATGCGCAACAGATCAATGCGCAACTACCAATCATTCAGGATCCGGAGCTCAATCGATACATCAACGTTCTCGGAGACTCCATCGCTGGCGTGACGAGCCGCCGTGACCTCGACTGGCATTTTTTCATTGTCGACAGCAAGGAAGTCAATGCGTTCGCTGTTCCCGGTGGGTTCGTCTACGTGAATCGCGGGCTAATAGAGCGCGCCGACAAAATGGATGAAGTCGCAGGAGTCCTCGGCCACGAGATCGGTCACGTCGTCCGCCGACACACGGTGAAGCAGATGGAAAAGGAACAAGGCGCCAATGTCGGGATCACCCTCGCCTGTGTCCTCACCGGAGTTTGTAATAACGGGGTCGCGAATGCCGCAATCAACGTCGCGGGTGGCGCAGTCTTCGCGAGATTCAGCCGGCAGGACGAAGCGGAGGCCGATCAGGAGGGTTTCAAGAACGTCGTCGCCGCGGGAATAAGCCCGGAGGGAATGGTGACGATGTTCCAGAAACTCCTCGATGAGCGTAAAACGCGACCCGCCGGTGTCGACGCCTGGTTCCAGACCCACCCCCTCGAGGAAGATCGCATCGCCGCCGTCCAGGCCCAAATCAACCAGCTTCCGCCAAGCAAGCTCGCCGTTCTTGGCACCGACACCCGCAACTTTCACATCTTCAAAGCCAGGCTGCAGTCCCTGCCGCCTTCTCCGCCCCCGAGACAAGGCCAGTAGCACACCCCCGGTTCGTCGTACCTGCTAAGCGCCGCGATCACTCGCGGCGCATCTTTTCTCGATGAGGATTGCGCTCACAATCGCGGGCTCGGACTCCGGAGGCGGTGCCGGCATCCAGGCCGATCTCAAGACCTTCCAGCGATTTGGCGTCTTCGGCACGTCTGCGGTCACGGCCGTTACGGCGCAAAACACTCGCGGGGTGAATTCATGGGAGCCCGTGTCGGTCGCACTGGTGCGCGCGCAGATCGATTCGGTCGCTAGCGATCTCCCGCCTGCGGCATTCAAGAGCGGCATGCTCGCTACCGCCGCAATCGCGACGGCCGTTGCCGAGGCAATTGACGCAAACTCACTGCGGAACTACGTGCTCGACCCGGTTATGGTCGCGAGCTCAGGAGACCCGCTTCTCGAGCGCGACGCAATCGAAGTCATCACGACTCGACTAATTCCACATGCCTACCTGGTCACACCCAACATTCGCGAAGCGGAGATACTCATCGGCTCCACGATCGAGGACGAAGAAGGGATGGCGATGGCCGCACAGACGATTGTGAGCGAGATGGGGGCGCACGCGGCGCTGGTAAAAGGGGGTCACCTCGAATCCGGCGACAGAGTTCTCGACGTTCTTTACGACGGGAACGCGCGCACATTTCGCGGGGCGCGGCTTGCGAGCACAAGCACACACGGAACCGGTTGCACTCTATCCGCCGCGATCACAGCGCAGCTAGCGAAAGGTGAATCGCTCCACGCGGCTGTGCGCCGGTCGATCGATTACGTTCAAAACGCCATCAAGACCGCACCGGGTATCGGATCCGGACACGGGCCTCTGAATCACCTCGCTGCCGACTCCTGAGCAGTCCTCTCCCGCAGGAAAGCGGTGACCAGTGATTCGAATGCCACGCCAACTCGCTGAGTCGTGGCCAAAACCTCCGCGTGACTCAGCGCGGCACCTGTCACGCCCGCCGCGGCGTTCGTGATGCAGCTCACCCCGACGACTCGCATCCCCAACGCTCTCGCCATTATCACCTCCGCCACCGTCGACATTCCAACCGCGTCGGCACCAAGCAGCCGAAGCATCTTCACCTCGGCGGGAGTTTCGTAAGCGGGTCCGAGCAAGCCAGCGTAGACGCCTTCCCGTAGGTCGATTTCGAGCTTTTCCCCAACGGTGCGGAGCAGCCTTCTGAGTCCCGGATCATAGGCGTCGGTCATATCGGGAAATCGGGTATCTCCCTCCTGCAATGGGCCGACAAGCGGACTGCTCCCTGTGAGGTTGAGATGATCCGAGATGATCATCAGGTCCCCGACGGCGAGCTTCGGAGATATTCCGCCGGCCGCATTCGAGACGAACAGCTCTCTTACTCCCAGTGCGCCCAAAACGCGTATCGGAAAAGCAGCAAGCGTTGCGGGGTGGCCTTCGTACATGTGAAAGCGCCCGCTCAGTGCCACAACTTCGCATCGCCCCAGTGTCCCGAGGATGACTGCGCCCTCGTGTCCGGCGACAGTCGCCTGCGGAAATCCGGGGATGGCGGCGAAAGGAATCCGCACTGCGTCCTCGATCGCGCGCGAGAGACCGCCGAATCCTGAGCCCAGGATGACCGCAAACTTCGGCTCGTGCCGCCTGGCTGCCCTGCGGATGACATCGGCGGCTTCGCGCGCGGCTTGCGCAGTGTACTCGGGCGTCACGCTTCGGAACCTATCATCTCGTCGATTTTCTCCGTCGCTTCTTCGATTAGCGCCACGCGTTCCTCCCACGGTAGAAACGCGCTCTCGAAGCTGTTGAGAGCGACACCCGCCAACTCGTCCATCGTGAAACCCAGATGCTCGGCTGCATACACGTATTCATCAGTCAGCGTAGTCGCGCTCATCAGGCGATTGTCTGTGTTGAGCGTAACGTTGAGTCCACGGTCGAAGTATTCTCGAAATGGGTGCGTCGCGTACGAATCGGCAACCCTCGTCTGGACGTTGCTGGTAAGGCACACCTCGAGCGCGATGCG
>DASQPS010000221.1:0-7915 GCA_035643845.1 Gemmatimonadaceae bacterium
GCGCAACCAGCTCGCGGGCGAAGAGACCTGCCACAACGACGTCTCGCAGGGCAAGTACCAGGAAGCAGTCGCCGCCGCGCGCGGTGCAATGAAGGGGTATCCCAACGCAAACATTGCCGCCGCGTGCCTTGTCGACGCGTACGCCGCACTCAAGATGGATGATTCCGTCATCGCTGTGTCCGAAAGAATTCGGGCCAGCGATCCGCGCAACGTCGTAGCGCTTCGCCGGTTGGCTGAGAGCTACCAGACGAAAAATGATACGACGAAAGAGCTCCAGGTTCTCAGTCAGCTTGCGGCCGCCGACCCGACAAACATCAAGCTCATTCAGGATGTCGTCGGTCAGTTCGGCCAAATGGGCCGTGCAGAGCAGGCCGTGCCCCTCGTCCGCGATCTTCTGCAGAACAATCCAGGAGATCCACAGCTCCTGCAACTCGCCTGGCTAGTGTATCTGAACGCAAAGGATTACCAGGGCGCGATCGACGTTGGTACCGAGCTAGTGCGCGTCGATACGGCGGCGGCAACGGCCGACTACTACACTCGTCTCGTCGCCGCGTACAACGCAATGAATCAGCCTCAGAAAGCAGCCGAGGCTGCAGCGATTGGCGCGAAGAAATTCCCCAACGAACCGAACCTGGCACTTTTCAGCATCCAGCAGCAGTACAAGGCTGGCCAGCTACAGGTGGCACTTGATGCTGCGAAGAAGTTCGTCGCAGCGAATCCCAAGAACGCGAACGGCTACTACCTCTTGGCTACGATTCAAGGCGCACTAAACCAGTACGATGACCTCGCGAATACCCTGCAGGCTGCCAAGAACAACGGAGCCGATCCGACCGCTTTGAGCCAGATCGCCCTAAAGACTGGAAGCGACGCCTACAAAGCAGGCCAGGGGTCCAAGGACAGAGCCGACTTCCAGCGCGCGATCAAATTTCTACAGCTTTCCGACCAGCTTCAGAGCACTGCAGACGCCAAGTTCCTGCTCGGTGCCAGCGCGTTCTCCCTCGGGCAGAGTGCTACGATCGACGCGAACGAGAAACGGAGTTGCGACCTCGCTCGTACCGCCAAAGATGCTTTCAACCTCGCGTCCATGAACCTGCCGGCGGGCGGACAGAAGTATCCGAACGAAGCTGCGCAGCTCCTTACGGCGATTCCGCAGTTCACGCCGGCGGTCGACAACGAGGTGAAACGCTTCTGTAAATGACCGATCCGGACACCGGCCGGTGGGACTCGTCCTACCATGCGCCGGTCATGGTCGATCAGGTGGTGGAGCTGCTCGCTGGAGCCAACGAAGTACTGGACTGTACGCTGGGCGGAGGAGGGCACGCTGAAGCTCTCCTTGCCTCTGGAAAGACGGTGGTCGCGCTGGATCGCGACGCCGCGGCAATAGATGAAGCGAAAAAGCGGCTGGCGCAGTACGACGCGCCAGGCCGCTTTTTCGCCATCAGGGGAAATTTCAGCGAGATAGACCGCGTCCCCGAACTTTCGGGACGGGCGTTCGACGGCATCCTCGCCGACCTCGGCGTCTCTTCCCACCAGATCGATGCGGACGAGCGAGGTTTCTCTTTTCGGCCTGGCGCGTTACTCGACATGAGGATGGACCGTCGCTCTACTGCGACCGCCGCCGAACTGCTGAATACGCTCGATGAAGCCGACCTTGCCCAGATATTTCGCGAATATGGAGACGAGCCAAAGGGGAACAGACTGGCGCGTGAAGTCGTGCGCCGAAGAGAAAGGAGACCGATGCGAGTGAGTGACGATCTGGTCGACGCCATTCGAGGTTCCTTTGGAGCGCGCACTGGTCCGAGCGATTTCGCGCGCCTTTTTCAGGCCGTGCGCATAGCGGTCAACGACGAGCTGCGCGGCCTCGAGCACGCGCTGCCACTCCTGCGCGATCTACTCAGGCCAGGCGGCGTTCTCGCCGTCATCGGCTATCACTCGGGAGAGGATCGCCTCGTGAAGCACACGATGCGCGAGTGGAGCAAGTCGTGCATTTGCCCGCCACGGCAGCTCCAATGCACGTGCAGAGGGCGCGCTTTGGGTGAGCTTCTCACGAAGCGTGCGGTCGTAGCCTCCGACCCTGAAAAGGCTTTGAATCCGCGCTCACGTAGCGCGAGGTTGCGCGCGTGGCGAAGCGCGGCGTAACTCTGCGCGGCCGAACGCTGGTGGCCATCGTCCTCGCCGCATTCGTACTGGTCACGCTTTCGATCGTGTGGCGAAGAACCATTGGGATCGGTCAGTCTCAGCGACTCGCGGCTCTCGAAGGCCGACGGAACGCGCTGGAGAGCGAGCGTGCGCACCTCGAGAGTGAAATCCGCGAGGCCTCGAGTCGCCAGAATCTCGGAGCCTTGGCGGAGAGCCGCCTCGGAATGCACATACCAACCGACAAGCAAGTAGTGATACTTCCAGCGGCGCAGAATGAAACTCCCTAACCGCTTCGCCGTTCTTCACGGCTTTTTCGTCCTTTTTGCAATCGCGCTCGTCGCGCGGGCGGCGCAAGTGCAGGTGATTCAGGGGCACGCCTGGGTCGCACGCGGAAAACGCCAGCACTTCGTAGCGGCAGCGACGCAAGCGCCTCGCGGCGAGATCCTTGACGCCAGCGGCAACACGCTGGTCGAGAGCCGCGAGCTGACGCGCGTCGCCGTCGCGCTGCCCGAAGTGAAGGACACCACTCGAGTGCTCAACGCCCTTCATCGCGCTCGAATCGACGCGGCGCTCGTTCGCGCGGCGATCAATCGCCGTCGACGGTGGATCGATTTGCCGGGCCTGTACTCGCAGGCGGATATCGCGGGAATATCCGAGCTGAGTGGTATTCATCTCACACCGGTATTGCAGCGAGTCTACGCGAAGTCGAGTGGAATCAGAGGTATTGTCGGAAGTCTGGATGGAGCGGGCAACCCGCTCGACGGGCTCGAGCTGGCGCTCGACACCATCCTTCGTGGCGACTCCGGCAAGGTGAGTCTTGCGCGCGACCGAAGCGGGCGGCCACTCGACAGCCCGGACGACTGGACCGAAGAGCCGCGCGCGGGATCCACGGTCGTTCTGACGATCAATAACACGCTGCAGGATATCTGCGAGCGGCAGCTCGGAATCGCCGTCGATAGCCTCCACGCCGCCGGCGGCGACATTGTCGTGATGAATCCCAATACCGGAGAGATCCTGGCGCTCGCAAGCAATCGAGGCGGTCGTGCGTCGTTTGCCAATACCGCCGTGACTGAGCCTTTCGAACCGGGATCGACGCTCAAGCCGTTCGTCGCCGCATCTCTTCTCGAGAGGCATCGCGCGCGTCCGAGCGACGTCGTCGATACGCACAACGGCAAGCTCGAGCTCGACGGCCGTACCATCAATGACACGCACAAAGCAGCGCGCCTTTCACTAGCAGATGTGATCCGCTACTCAAGCAACATCGGCATCGTAGAGTTCGGGCAGCGACTGACGCCGCGCGAAAAGTATGAGACTTTTCGAGACGTCGGCTTCGGAATGGCTCTCGGCGTGCCGCTCCCTGCCGAATCACCCGGAACGCTTCGCGAGCCGCGCGAATGGTCGCGGCAGACGAGCGCGTCGATTCTGATGGGCTACGAAATCGCCGTTACGCCATTGCAGCTAGTCACGGCGTACTCGGCAATCGCGAACGGTGGCGAGCTCCTCGAGCCGCACATCGTCAAGGAAATCCGCTCCCTCGATGGCAAGGTGCTTTATCGCGCCGAGCCGCGGCCGGTGCGTCGAGTGATGTCTGGAGAGACAGCGCGTACGATCCAGGAGATGTTGCTCGCTGTGGTGCAGGGAGGGACCGCAACGAAAGCCGACCTTCAGACGTTCGACGTTGCCGGAAAGAGCGGAACGGCGCGTCGCACTTCGGGAAATGCCGGCTACACCGCGGGAAATTACACAGCGTCATTCGTTGGACTGTTTCCGGGCAAAGACCCGCAGTACGTCGTGCTGGTAAAACTCGACAGTCCGCAGGGAAGGCATTATGGGGGAGGAGATATTGCCGCGCCCGTAACGAAGATCGTGTTGCGCGCCGCACTCGCGGCCCGCGATGCTGCGCTCGACCGGGAAGACCTTGCCGCCTCGGAGAAAACTTCCGTTGCCGACGCCAATGGAGAAATCACTCCGACTTCGTCGAGCGGCGCGGCCGAGAAAAAACGTGGGGATCCGACGGAGCATATTGACCGCGCTACTTTCGATCCGGGTTCAAACCTGAATCCGAAAGATACGACGCAGGCCGGTTCCACCTACGTCCTCGATCTCCCGGCCGCACCCAAAATCGCGCCGCCCGCAATCACGCCTCGGGCTGTGCCCGATGTGCGTGGCCTACCCGTCCGCGAAGCCGTGCGCGTCATTCACGCTGCCGGATTCCGCGTCCGAATCATCACGTTCGGAAACGCGGGCACACTTCCGGGAGCCGGCACGATCGCGCCACCCGGAAGCATCGTCCAGCTCATTCGCCCTGCAGAGTGAGCGCGCGCGTCGCTGAGATCGAGCGCGCTCTCGCCGAGCACGGCTTGCTTGTCACGACGACCGGAAACCTGCCGGCCGAAGTGAGCGGGATTGCCGACGACAGCCGAAAGGTGAATCCAGGAGATCTGTTTGTCGCGGTCCGCGGCTGGGACAAGGATGGCCACGATTTTCTCCGCGCCGCGGCAGAGCAGGGAGCAGCCGTGGCGATTGTCGAAGATGCAGGCTCGACAACTACTCCATCGCTAGTCGTTCGCGAAGGTCGGAAGGCGGCGGCGATCGCGGCCGCGACTTTCTACGGCCATCCGGCCCGCAAATTGACTATGGTCGGCGTCACCGGCACGAACGGTAAGACGACGACGACTTCGATCATGCGCCATCTCTTCGATGATGGCGACGGTTCCAGCGCCTCCATCGGCACGCTCGGCGTACTTCTCGGAGGCGAAGGCGATGTATTGCCGGGCGGGGGTGGGCTCACGACGCCAGGGCCAGTGGAGCTACAAAGAATTTTGCGGGAGCTGGTGGATCGCGGTGTCGAAAGGATCGCCATGGAGACGTCCTCGCACAGCCTTGACCAGAAGAGAATCGAAGGACTCGAGTTCGACGTCGCGGTATTCACGAATTTGACGCGAGATCATCTGGACTATCACGGGACGATGGAGGCTTATCTGGAGGCCAAGCTGAGGTTGCTCGACTATCTGAAGCCGGACGGCACCGTGGTCTTGAACGCCGACTCGGACGCGTGGAGCGCGCTGCGCACAACGCGCAAGAGGCTCACGTTTTCCGTGCGGTCGGCATCGGACTTCCGTGCTCAGGATGTACGCTTCACTCCGGCAGGAAGTGAGTGGACGCTCACGACGCCGAAAGGTCCGGTCGAAGTGTCCCTCCCGCTGATCGGTGACGTCAACGTGGAGAACGCGCTTGCCGCCGCGGCAGCAGCGTTCGCGCTGGGTCAGGCACCGACCAAGATCGCCGAGAGGCTGGCAACCGTCCCCCAGGTCGCTGGGCGGCTCGAGATCATTTCGAACACACCTGCTGTGCTGCGAGATTACGCGCACACGCCAGATGCCTTGGAGCGAACCCTTCACACGTCGCGCGCGTTTACGCGCGGGAAACTCATTGTTGTATTCGGGTGCGGCGGCGACCGCGACAAAGGCAAGCGGCCGATGATGGGCGAGATCGCCGAGACGAACGCGGACTATGCCGTCGTCACGAGCGACAACCCCCGGACGGAAGATCCTGACTCCATTATCGATGACATCGAGGCGGGGATGCGCGGCAACAATCATGAGCGGATCACCGACAGGCTTGCGGCAATTCAACGCGCACTCGAGCTCGCTGAAAACGGCGACATCGTCGTGCTCGCCGGCAAAGGTCATGAGACCTACCAGATTCGCGGCACGAAATCGTATCCCTTCGACGAGAAGGAAATCGTGCGAGAAATGACAGGCAGCCACGCGTGAGCACTGGCTTCTGGACGCTTGACCGCATCGCGGCGGCTCTCAGTGACCAGGCGACTGGGTCGCTTCCGCGCGGGACGCAGAGCGTACGCGGCATCACAACCGATACGCGGAAAATTGGGAAGGGGGATGTTTTCCTCGCCCTGAAAGGCGAGCGATTCGATGGACACGACTATTTGCGTGAGGCCGTTCGCGACGGGGCTTCTGCCCTCGTCGTATCTCGTCCGCCGCGACTCAATACTCTCGGTGTTCCCATCTACGAAGTGCGCGATACACTCGTTGCGCTCGGCGCGCTCGCCAGCTACTGGCGTCGCTCGTGGGGCAAGACCGTGGTCGGAGTTGCGGGCAGCAACGGAAAGACCAGCACGAAAGATCTTCTGAAAGCTGCGTTGTCCCGGTCGTACACAGTCCACGCGACGACAGGAAATCTGAACAATCGCGTCGGCGTGCCGCTTACGATTCTCGCGCTCCCGCCAGAAGCCGATCTCGCCGTGGTCGAGCTCGGCACCAGTCTTCCGGGAGAAGTCGCGATGCTGCGCGATATCGCGCGGCCCGACCTCGCTCTCGTCACCTCGATCGCGGAAGAGCATCTCGAGGGCCTTGGAGATCTTGCCGGTGTTCTCCGAGAGGAAGCTGCGTCATACGAAGGAGTCGACGTCGGTATTGCACCCTCCGCGCAGCCCGAAATCGCGGAGGCCGCGCGAGGGAAGGCCAAGCGGGTAGTGGTCGCCGGACTCGATCAATCAGCTGACTTGAAACCTGACCGATGGGAGATTGGCCCCGACGGACTAGGCGTCATCGAGATCGGAGGCGTCACAGTACGCCCGCCGGTTCGGGGCCTTCACAATTTGCGGAACGCAATGCTCGCACTCGCCGTCGCGCACGAGTGTGGCGTGAGCTACGACGACGCAGCGCAGGGCATCGCGTCGATGCCGCAGCCAAAAATGCGAGTGGCCTGGGAGCAGGTCGGGAACGTCACTCTCATAAACGATGCGTACAACGCGAATCCAGGGTCGACGCGCGCTGCGATAGAGCTTCTCCAGGGAACCGGTACCGGACGGCAGAGGGTAATCGTCCTAGGTACGATGCGGGAGCTCGGCGCGGCTTCAGCTCAATGCCACGCCGAAATAGCTGGACTCGCACTGGCGTCGGGTGCCGATCTCGTTGCCGGAATCGGAGAGTTTGCTCCAGCTCTCGAGAACCAGAAGGAGACCGCGCGAGTGATAACAGCTTCGGATGTCGAGGACCTCTGGCCGCTGCTCCAGAACAGACTCGAGCGAAACGCGATCATTCTGCTCAAGGCTTCCCGCGGCGTGCAGCTCGAGCGACTCGTTCCACATCTCACCACCTGGGCAACTGCATAGTGCTGAATTATCTGCTCGTTCCGTTCGTAGGATTGCCGCACTTCGGGTTTCTACGACTGTTCCAGTGGATAACCTTTCGCGCGGCCGGTGCCGCCGTGACCGCGCTTCTTCTCACGTTCGTCGTCGGCCCAGGCATCATGCGGCGGCTGCGACGCATGCGACTGCACCAGGTGATCCGCGAAGGAACGCCCGACGCTCACCAGCAGAAGGGAAGAACCCCGACGATGGGCGGCCTTATTATCCTTGGCGCCACTCTGATCAGCACTCTGCTTTGGGCGAAGCTCAATAACCGGTATGTGCTGCTCGCGATGGTTTCCATGGCCTGGATGGGCGTCATCGGCTTCTGGGATGACTACCTGAAGCTCAAACAAAAGCTCGCCGGGAAAAAGAACACCGGCCTCGTCGAAAGCTACAAGCTCGCCGGCCAGGTAATACTCGGCTTCGTCCTCGGCTACTACATCTGGAAACATCCACTGTCATCGCTTCCTGGCGCCTCGACGACGCTGCCGTTCTACAAATACATCCTCATAGTTCCGCTGACGGCCGGTTTGGGATGGCTCTACGTGCTGTTCGTGACGTTCGTCATGACAGGAACGACTAACGCGGTCAACATGACCGACGGCCTCGATGGCCTTGCCG
>DASQPS010000222.1:0-4654 GCA_035643845.1 Gemmatimonadaceae bacterium
CAGGGCGCGATCAAATCCTTCGGCGATGTCCTTGATCGACACTTCGTTCGCTAGCGAGCGGTAGGTGCAGGCATGGAGCATCGCCACGTCATAGCCATGCTGCTCTAGAAGGCTCTGCCACTTCTCGAACGCTCCGCCATCATCCGAATAGCCGTGGATGAGGACGATCGGATTCCGCTGCATTCGCAAAAATATACGAGCCCCGTGCACGGCCGTCCGGCGAGCTTGCTCCGCAAAACGCCAATTTTGCTCTCTGGCAGGAACGAAGAATGCCGGACGGTATATTATCCGACTGCTAATCGAACCCACCCCATTAGAAAGCAGGGAGATTCTTTGATGAAAGCCATAGTGAACGGGATTACTGCCGTTTTGTCGGCCGGAGTTCTTGGTGCGCTGCCACTCGCGGCCCAGACTCCCGCGGCACAGGCGTGCGATCCTACTGCGAACACAAAGGGCGACATTGCGAAAGCGCAGTTCTCGATGACCCGCGCGCTCGCTTCTAGCGACAAAGGCAACCCGACGAAAGACATCCAGGATGTCCTCCGGCTCGTCGACAACGGCAACGACAACCCCACCGCCCGCGCCTATCTGAGGGGCGAAGCCTACGTTCTTTACCTCATGCAGCCCAACACGCCGCCCGTCGTTACGCGCAGCGCGCTGGGCCTCACCACGAACCCCACCGGCACCATTGACCTCTTTGCCGGCGCTGACTCAGCCTTTTCCGTAGTCGAAGCTGCGTCGCCCGAATGCATTCCGCTAACGACTCAGTGGCGTCAGCAGAAGCCCTGGCTCAACACACTGAATGCGGCGATCAATGCACTGAACGACAATCAGCTTGATTCCGCCGAAGTTCTGGCGAAGCGCTCGCTGCTGCTGGACAAGCGCGCTCCGTATGCGTACTCGGTGCTCGGCTCAGTTGCTCAGAACCGTAAGGACCTGGCCGCGGCTAACGGCTACTGGAAGCAGGCGCTCGCTGCCGCAGGTACCGATTCCACCTACGCCGACGTGCGGCTGAAAACGCTTTACGCAATCGGCTCGGCGCAGTCGGACAGGGTCGCACAGGCTACGGGAGCAGCGAAGCGCGCGCTCGCTGACTCGGCCATCAAGGACTGGCAGGACTACATGGCCGTCGCGAACAACGATCTTCTGATGGCCGATGCAATCGATAACCTCGCAATGATGTACACCGAAAAGGGCGACAGCGCGTCGGTGCCGGTCGTTTATGCTTCGATGCTCTCGAATCCATCGAAGTATGGTGAGCTTTCGCTGGTGCACGCGGGCGTCGTGGCATCCCGCAACGGCCACCAGGCCGACGCGACGAAGCTGTTCGATGCGGCGCTGGCACAGAACCCATACTCCCGCGATGCGATCAACAACCTGGCGGCGACGTACATCCAGAACAACGAGTTCCAGAAAGCCTTTCCTCTGATCAACAAGCTCGTAGAGATGGATCCGAATAACCCCGACGACCAGCTCCTGTACGCATTTGCGTATCAGGGCATGTACAAGGGAACCAAGGACAAGAAGCTCCAGAAGATCTACACGGATTCACTCGTGTACTGGAACAACAAGTCGGAGAACGCGCCGGTGAAACTGGCCGTGACGGAGTTCTCCCGACGTCCGACTGACACGTCGATTGGCGGAACGATTGAGAATCGTGGTACGACGGCGAAGACCTACACCGTGACGATGGACCTGCTCGACAAAACGGGCAACGTCATCGATACGCAAACAACAACGGTGGGACCGGTTGCGCCCAAAGGCACGAAGGCGTTCAAGATCACGTCGGCAAAAGGCGGCGTGTACGGTTATCGCTACAAGCCCCTGACCTGATCATTGCGCCGACTCACAGGGAAGCAAAACGGAGCTCTGAGTGGAGCTCCGTTTTTTTGTCCTGGCGCGCTCACGAGTTCCTGGGAAGCACTAGCGGGTCCGTCTCGACTATCGCTCCGAAAATCCAGAATCTCTTTCCGTCGAACCAGAATATCGCGACCTGCTCCAGTTCGCGGGCCAGATCCAGCGCATCCGCCTGCGGCATGATTACAGCTACGCTGCTTTCACAATGAGACCGGTCAGGCGAGCAGCAATCCGCGCGCACGAAAGTGTGCCCGGTCGCAAGCAACCGTGTGTCGAGCGCGCGCATTCTCTCTTCATTCTCCTTTGCCGAAACGTTTCGTCCGGCCGGATCGAATGCGGTCACTATCGCGAACGGTGTCCCGAATCCTGCAATTCTGAGCGCGCCGATTTCTGCATCGGATGGAATTCGGCGCAGATCGATTTCGATTGGCGGATCGGTTGCGAACGACACGATGGTCTCCGCGTACTTGGGCCAATCGGGATCCTTCTGATCCGGCGTAGATTTCATTTGCCTAACTTACCATCTGCGCCCGGGTACGCTCTTTGACCTGCATCTTGGCGTGAAGCCCGATCAGATCTGGCCCGAACTTGTCTACATAGTTCGACACGGGGAGTCCTCCGGTAACGTCGCGCGTGACGCCGCCCTGAAAGCCGGAGAGTCGGTGATCGACATCGACGTTCGCGACGTCGACGTTCCGCTCTCCGAGCTGGGACAGCGGCAGTCGATGGCGCTTGGTCGATGGTTCGGTGCGCTGCAGCCAGACAAGCGGCCGAACATAATCCTTACCTCGCCATACGTGCGTGCCCGAGAGACAGCGCGACTAATCGTTGAGTCCGCCGGTATGGCGGATGACACCTACACCATCATGGTCGATGAGCGCTTCCGCGAAAAAGAGTTCGGTATTCTCGATAGACTCACTGCGGTAGGAATCAGGGAGCAATACCCACAGCAGGCGGAGCTCAAGCGACTGCTCGGTAAATTCTTTCACCGCCCTCCGGGTGGCGAAAGCTGGTGTGATGTAATCCTTCGCCTACGAAGCGCCACAGAGATGATCTCGCGGCAATACTGCGGAGAGCGAGTGCTGATCGTCTGTCACGCGGTGGTCGTGCTCTGCATGCGCTACATCCTGGAGCACATGACTGAAGCGGAGTTATTGGGAATCGACAGAAGCGCCGACATTGCGAACTGTTCGGTCACGTCGTACGAGCACGACGAGACGCTCGGCCAGCGCGGCGGTCTCAGACTCGAGCTTTACAACTTCGTCGCACCGGTGGAAGAATCAGGGACCGCTGTGACAGCCGAGCCGGATACCAGTATCGGAATTCGCTGAGATCAGATATGGAGAGAGTAGAGCGGACTTGTCGGAGTCGTTGGCGTGTCACGTTTCCGTACTACCTCTCCGCTCGGCGCTTTCATCGGCAGCGTTAAAAGAAAAGTCGTGCCCGACCCCACACGGCTCGCGACAGTGACGTCACCTCCAAGAAGGCGTGCCAGCTTTCGCGTGACGCTCAAACCTAGTCCGGTGCCACCGGTTTTTCTCGTGGCGGTCTGTTCCGCCTGCCAGAAAGGTTCGAACACGTAATCGATGTTCTCGGCGGCGATCCCGACACCAGTGTCGGCGATCGTCACTTCGAGCACTCCGTTGTTCACGGCGCAGCCGAGGTGGACTTCACCGCTGTCGGTGAACTTGATTGCGTTCGACAGCAGATTCACCAGCATCTGTCTGAGTTTGGTTCCGTCAGTCTGGATGGGTTGATCTTCTTCGAGCAGCTTGACGATCAGTTTGAGTTTTTTTGCCGCTGCCATTGGCTCGACGAGAGCTGCGGCATCACTCAGAGTATGGTTGACCGACATCGACTCCCACCGTACTCGCTCGCGACCGATGTCGACGCGCGCGAACGTCAGGATCTCGTCGATGAGGCCAAGCAAATGCCGAGCGCTCGCGTTTATACGTCCGAGCTGTTGACGCTGCAGCTCCGTAACAGGCCCCGTGATTCCGTCGGAGAGCAGCTCCTCGTATCCCATGATAGCGGTGAGCGGGGTTCGGAGCTCGTGCGACATCACCGCGAGAAAATCGGTCTTGCTGTTGTTCGCTCTTTCCGCTTCGGCTCGCGCCGTCTCGGCCTCAGCCCTCGCTTTCTCAGCGTGCGCGCGCGCGTCCTTCTCGAGCGCCAGCAGATCCACCCGCTCCTTGTCGGTGTTGCGCAGCACTCTCGCTGACCACAGCACGAGCGCGACGAAAGTCAGGATCGTCGCGACTGCAAAAAGTGAGATACCGAATTCCGATTCGTAAATGCCCGCCGTCTCACCGGCGAGCCGCACGACGCCGAGTATGATCGGCGCAAGGAGTGCCGCGGGCAGCAGTCGGCGTGTTAGAACTCCTGCGGGGCCTTCGTCCATAAGCAGTGACGGTGCACCCCGGTCTCTGGCCGCAAAGATGACTCCGACGCCCATGACGAGATGCGTGATCGCCGTGGGGAAAGCCATTCCCGACGATTGGGAGAGGGTGTACATCCCTCTCACGCCAAATACATAACCCAGGACGGCGACAAGAGCTATGAACAGCGCTGGCGTTGCGAACAACTGGGCTCGCAGATCGCGCCTTCTTTGGTCGTGCGGAACCGACAGGAGAGCGAGGGCATAGAGAAGGAGGGTCGCCGCGCTGTTTATCGCGATACGCCCAGGAGGGCCCCATGGCGTGCTCTGAATTCGGCTTCCGAAAAGGAGCAGGTCGAAGCGTGACTGGCCCCCGGCGACATACTCATAGAGCGTCAGCGTGGAGATCGTCGCGACGAG
>DASQPS010000223.1:0-5068 GCA_035643845.1 Gemmatimonadaceae bacterium
GTTGACGATCGTCGAGCGATGGACGCGAAGGAATCGATTGTGCGGGAGTCGCGCTTCGAGACGGCTCAGCGGCTCGCGAACATCGTAGGCCACTTCGGCCAGATGGATGCGTGCAAGATCATCGCGGGCCTGAATCCAGAAGATTTCGTCGGGGTCGAGAAACAGGATCTTTCCGTTGACCTTCACGCCGATGCGGTTCTTCGGGGCGTCCAGCTGTCCCACGTATTTCAGCAAGGCACTGAGCTGCGATGACACGCTCGGTGCCGGCGAGTCCTTGAGCCTTTTCTTTGCTCGATCGAGTGTCTGGTGGAACCGAACGTGATCGACTGGCTTCAGGAGATAGTCGAACGCGCCAAACTCGAAAGCCGAGACCGCGTAGTCGTCGAATGCAGTGACGAAGATGACGGGCGGCATTTTGTCGGTGCCCACCTCCGTGATGACATCGAACCCGTCGAGCTCCGGCATCTGAACGTCGAGAAAAACGAGGTCGGGCTGATTGGCCCTGATTGCGGCGACCGCTTCAAGACCGTTCTGACACTCTCCGACGATCTCGATGTCCGGCACGCGCGAAAGCAGTGTGACCAATCTCTGCCTCGCGAGCGCCTCGTCATCGACGATCAGGACGCGAAATGTTCTTTCGATCATGTCATTGTCCCACCGCGGCGAGATGCTCTGGAGAACCGACCCCGTTGGTCTTGTGAGGCGGCCGTCCGAGCCTGAAGGGAATTGTGATGGTGACGGAGTAGCCGCCTTCATCGCGGGGTCCGCTGTCGAATTCGTGATCGTCGCCATATAAGTGAATCAACCTTGTCCTTGTATTGGTCAGTCCGAGGCCCGTGCCTCGCGAACGCTCGCGCGACCGACGCGCGCGCACTCCAACGCCGTTGTCCAGAATGGTGATGACCAGCCGGTCGCCAGCTCTTCGAGCGCACACCTGCACATAGCCCGCGCCGGCGCGAGGGCTTATGCCGTGCCGTATCGCATTCTCGACGAGCGGCTGTAGCAGCAGACTGGGTACCAGCGCCTCGCGCACGCCGTCCTCGATGTTGCACTTGACGGTGAGGCGGTCCTGGAATCGAACTCGCTGTATCGCGACGTAGCGGTCGAGAAGTCCGAGCTCTCGCTCCAGGGGAACCTCCTGTTCACTGGATGTCGAGAGCACCAGTCTCAGAAAATCGCTCAGCTCCGAGACCATGCGTTCGGCTGCCGGCGGATCCGTCGCGATGAGCGCCATGGCGCTGTTCAAGGCGTTGAACAAAAAGTGCGGATTGAGCTGCAGCTTGAGTGTATCCAGTTCTGCCTGGACAAGTCTCGTCACGACTCGCTGACGCTCTGCCGATTCCTTGCTCGCTTCACGAACGAGATGCTCCACCCAATAGGTGGCGTACGACGATACGATGCCAAAGACGCCGAGCAGAACGAGCTTTGCCGCTTCGTCGAGCGGAGTAATTCGGGCGAGTGCCACCGCATCTATTGGATTGACCACGAGCGGCACGCGGTGCGTGGCCCACAGCCATAGCAACAGCGCCGCGTACTCCACCCAGGCGAGCACCGAGATCAACGCAGCTTTTCGGACCGACGAGGCAACTGGGCGACCCGCCAGCACCACGAAGTACATGAGGAAAATCGGCGATCGCAGAGCGAGCACCCCCGATTGCGCGACGGCGTAGCCGCCAATGATCGCCGTCACCGCGGTGACGTCCACAATCGGATTCACGGCTGACAGCCAACCCGGGAGCTCTGGGCGGCGGTACCATATCAGAAACTGAGCGACCGTCCAGGCGAGCGCAGGTGCGAGCACGAGAACGTTGGCGGTATTCAGCTCGCTCGAGAGGTGCGGCGCGTACATGAGCGCCGAAGCCGTGAGTAGAAACACCACGGCGGCTCGGAGCCCGTTGAGTATTCGCTCCGCCCTGTCGCGCCGGAGGCGAAGACTTGGCGGTGGCGCGAAAGAGGAGTTTGCGAATAACTGCATCAATGGAAATCTGGTAGCAGCGGGGTGGCTGGGGTAGCAGGCCGACGAGGTACCTGCTACCCCCGACGCCGGTTAGTCGTGCCCGTCGTCGTTGCCGTTGTTGTGACCCTCGTGATGATCTTCGCCGCTTTCATTGTCATCCTCGAAAGCATGGAACGAGCGGCGGATGTTGTTTTCGATGACCTGCAGATTGTCGCTGCCGGGGGTCGCGGTCGACGGATCGATCACGTTACCGGATGAATCGAGAAACCACTTGGACACATCCAGGGCGATCGTTGCGTTCTTCGTAGTCTCATCGATTACGAGCGGCGGATCGAAATCCATCTCGAGCTTCGACCGCACCGGCGCCAGGAAGACGAACGGAGTGCCGTTGAACGTTCCCTGGACTCGAACGCTGTTTCCGACCAGATCGGGGTGGGCAGCATTGAAGTCGGTGAATCGATCTCTGGCTGGCTCAAGCTTCGCTTCCAGCTGCGAGTAGGTGCCGGCCGCGAGCGGAACATCGAGATCGGGGTGTAGTGTTCCGTCGACGGGGACGTCGACGAAAACCGGATCGCGCGAAACGTCTTCGCATTCCTCGCCGTGATGGCCCTGGTCGTCATCCGAAGCCTCGACTTCTCCGACACAATCCGCCGTGCCAGAACGATCGAGCTCGAGCTTTCCGAGTACGACCTGCACATCCTGAAGAACCAGCGTACCGGCGGCATCGACCGCCTGGTCCGAGGCGCGAAGATTTGCAGTGGCTGGAGCCAGGGCGTGCGTCGTGAACGAAAACTTCACCGGACTTCTGTTTCCTCCGGTGACGTCACCTGAGCAAGCTGCAATCAATCCCAGCGCCGTAACGAAAAAAGACGAAGCGAGTTTGTTCTGAATTTGAATAGTCATAGTGTCCTCCACGTTGAGCGTACGTTTGCTCGTCGTGCGAATCGAAAGTACGGCATTCGTACCTGAGGACGAGCCGCGCAGTGGCGGAGGAACGCCTGCGAAGGGCGAGCGACTTGTGCGGAACGGTGAAGGACCGCTCGTTATTCATGACGGTTGCTGGCGCGTCCCGTGCGAGTGCTGCCGACGTGATCCACCTCCAGTTTGTTCCAGGGTTCGGTGCTGTCCAGGAAAGTGCAGGCGCCTGAATCCGACCACGAGCGGGCGCGAAGACTGGTCCTCCGGTACGGCTGGAACGCGACGGCCTATCAGATTCTGAATCCAGGAATACAGTTGTGGTTCGCGCGCGCGGGCGACGGCGTCGTTGGATTCGTTGAGCACGCGCGCACGAGGGTCGTCGGCGGCGCGCCGGTGTGCGATGCGTCGCGTCTCGAAGCAGTTGCGGCGGAGTTCAGGGAAGATGCGGCGCGAAATGGGCAACACGTGTGCTACTTCGGCGCTGGTGAGCGACTCGACCTGAGTCTTGCCGCGGGCGCGGGTTGGTCGAGGGTGCTCCTCGGTGCACAACCCGTCTGGGACGCTCGAAACTGGCAGAACGCCGTCAAGCGCCGCAGCTCGCTGCGCGCCCAGTTTCATCGCGCCCGCAACAAACGCGTTTCCGTGACTGAGTGGCCCTCCGACGTCGCAGAAGATCATCCCGCGTTACGTAAATGCCTCGCCGAGTGGCTGCAAACGAGAAACCTTCCGCCGCTGCATTTCATGGTCGAGCCCGAGACGCTGCGCGAGCTTCGTGACCGACGCGTCTTCGTGGCCGAGCGTGAGGGATATGGCGTTGTTGGCTTCACGATTCTTTCTCCGGTGCCGGCCCGACAAGGTTGGCTCGTGGAGCAGATAGTCAGAGGGCGTGGGGCTCCCAACGGCACGGCCGAACTCCTGATCGATTTTGCAATGTGTGCTGCGGCAGCAAGCGGGTCTTCGTATGCAACGCTGGGCCTTTCACCGCTTTCTGAGCGCGCTACGGTTGCGCCGTTGCGACAGCCATTGTGGCTTCGCTTTCTCCTGAAGTGGGTCCGGCTTCACGGAGCGAGGTTTTATAACTTCGTTGGCCTCGAGACGTTCAAGGCCAAGTTCAACCCCGATGTCTGGGAGCCGATTTACGCTATTGCTGAAGGATCGAGCTTTTCCGCCCGCGATCTTTACGCGATTGCCGCGGCGTTCAGTGGTGGTGCGCCAGTGCGTCTCGTCGCGCGCGCTCTCGCGAAAGCTGCCGGGCGCGAACTAAGGACGATGTTCAGCAGGCTACGCGGTTCGGTGTGACGGAACAAAGAACCGCTGTGTCAGATATACGTACACAAATTGCTGATACATTGAATTGTGTACAAACCGGTCCGCGCGAAAGCGGTTCGGAGAAAACCCTAAACGAACAGCGCGCGAGGCCCCATGCTCACAAAAAAAGCCGGTCGTTCTCTGGCTCTCACGATCGCCATGCCCCTTTTTTTCGTGGGCTGCAAGGACAACGGCATAGTCAACCCGTCCGATGTCGCGGGGACTTATCAACTCACGCTCTTCCGCGCGCAACCTCTTCCGGTCACCGACACTTACCCCGCGGGCCAGTTCACTGACCTGCCTAATGGCGGCACTGTTACCTGGACGGACGGCACGATGGTGCTTGGCGCCGACAAGACATTCGTAGAAACGAACAACTACGTGCTCACTCCGACTGGCGGTCAGCCCTCGAACAACTCCTTCGTAAGCAATGGGACTTACACGATAGACCGCACGACCTTCACTCTGTCCGCGCCGGCGCAAAATCAAACGATCGCGCGTTTCGCTACCGGCACGCTGGCGGCGAATACAATTACGTACCAGGAAGCTAACGCCGGCGGCACCTTCGACTCGTACCAGTACAAGCGATAGTCGACTGGTATTCCCTCGAGAGACGCTTATCTTCGGGCGAGGAGGAAATGCCGGCTGGCGCAACCAGGGCCATGCCGGCCGCACGACTCCACAATCTCTCGCGGGCGGATGTCATGGGAATACTGGCCTGGATTGTCGTGGGTCTCGTCGCCGGAGTTCTTGCATCAGTCGTCATGGGTGGAACTGGCTACGGGATAATCGGTGACATTGTCATCGGTATCGTTGGCGCTTTCATTGGGAGCTGGCTATTCGGTATGCTCTCCATCACCAGTCCGTTTGGCGGCATGGGCGGGA
>DASQPS010000224.1:0-4277 GCA_035643845.1 Gemmatimonadaceae bacterium
GGGGACCAGATGTACCCATTTCTGATTTCCCCCGAGAGGCTTGCGCTGGATGTCGAGATCCTCGAGGACGCGCGTGACATCCATCGCACTATTCTCGCGCGCTACGCGGCGGCAAACGCGGAAAATGCTCTACCCGGTGCAGCGCGACTCACGCCTGTATCCGCCGGCGCGCCGGTGTGACGCCGGCTGTGAACAATGTTGCCGAGGACGGAGCCCAACAGGGGGATGCGACCGCTTACGTCGCGACAACTCCGGAGACAATCGTCCTGAACGCCGACGCCGAGATTTTTTCCGGCTCGAACGGCTCGCCCGCGCGTTTCATGACACCTCTCACCACCGCATCGACCGTCACGATCGGTGCGTCCGCCTCCGCGCGTACGTCGACCTCCCAGCGCCCGCGATCAGGCCCCTTGAGAGTATGGCGATATCGAGCCGTGAACACCGTGTGGCGGTGCACGATGATCTCACGGTCTTCTTCCTCGATCGGGAGGAACTCGTCGCCGGCGCTTTCCGTCAGCGCTTCGGGTGGCTCGTCGGCCTCGTGGGCGCGATTCCCGTCCGGCGGCAGCGGGATTGCGGCGACGACAGCGACTCCCGTCTCGACTCCTGATTGACGGAGCGGGGGAAAGAGCCGCACCTCGTCGACCGCATCCAATCCGACACGCGCGGCTATTTCTCGCAGAAATCTTTCTGTAGTTTCGCTCACACGCGCGCCTTGTCCGTTTTGAGTCCAGAATCGAGAGCGCCACGGTCCATCAGCTCGCGCTCCACATAGAGCCGTAAAATGTGCATGAAGTCCTGGGCATTGGTCACCACACCGAACGCCTGATGCGTACCGCGGTCCTTCAACTTGCTTACAACGAACTCCGATGAATCCACGCAGATGGTCGCCAACTCGCGCAGGGTACCGTCTGGCTCGGTGACGAAAGCGGGAAGCATGTTGCCGGTTGCGATGGCATGGAGCGCGGTCGCGATCAAAACTGCCATCGTCGCTTTTACGGTGTGGCGCTTCATCGCATCCTGCGCGTCCAGAGCGTCGGTGATGACATCGGGCAGAGGACCGTCGTCGCGAATGGAACCGGTCAGGACGAACGGAACCGCCTTGCGCACGCAAGCGTGCATGATGCCGTCCTTGATTACTCCCTTCTCCACTGCTTTCGCAATGGAGCCGGCTGCTCTCACCCGATTGATCGCTCGCATGTGGAGGCCGTGCCCACCGCTCGTCGCCTCCCCAGTGCGCGTCATGCCGAGCGTGGTGCCAAAGATCGAGGCCTCGATGTCGTGCACCGCGACGGCATTTCCGGCGAGCAGCGCGGAGACGAAACCGTTTTCGATAAACCAGACCATGTCGGCGCGCGCACGTGAATGCACCAGCGCGGGTCCCGTTACCCAGATCGGATAGCCGCCACGGTCGCGCTCGGCGATGAGGATGTGAGCCATCAACGCGTAGTCGATCGGCTTCTCGCGCGAAACCTCGCTCGTCATGAACTTGAATTCGCCCTCTTCGTCGGCGAGGAACGAGGCGGTGTGCACGTAGATTCCCTCGGACCCGTCCTCGGCGCTGCCGACGGCGACCATGTCGCCCTTTTTCAGCCTCCGCCCCTCACGAACCCAGAGCGCATCGCGATCGAGCACGAGCGCAGAATCCATCCTTGGCTCGCGCGGCATGCGCCACTCGCCTTTGATGCGTACGTACGTCGGCAGATTCGTCGTCGAGAAAAAGCCTTCGGGAAGAACGCCATCCGCCGGCGCGGGGACGAACCGGGCGTCGGGAGCGCCTGCTAGCTCGGGGGAGCTAAAATCGGGAGGACTGAGGATTGGCACGAGGGAAAGGTAGGCGGAAACGGAGCGGCTGCGAAACTTCTCGCGTTTCAGTTCACAGGTTAGAGCAGGGCAACGGGATCCCGATCGAGCGTCACCCTCAACTGCGCAGTAGCCGGTACCTCGAAGCGCTCCATGAAGTATCTGCTCACCCGGGTGAGCTCCGCGGGATGGTCGCTCTTGAGCAGCACATGCCAGCGCCACCGTCGCTTGATTCGCTCGATTGGGCATGGGGCCGGTCCAACCACCGCCACCTCATCGCCCGCACGCGTAGCGATGAGCTCACGGAGCCATTCTCCCGCGTGAATCGCGAGACGTGCGGTCGAATCTTCGATGAGGCCGCTGAAGACGATGTTCACGAGCCTCACGTTCGGCGGGTATTTCGGGTCGACGCGGCCTTCCATCTCATCTCTCACGAACGACGCGTAATCGTGCGCGACGGCGTAGCGGACGGCGTGGTGGGATGGGATGCGCGTTTGGATCAGCACTCGCCCCCCCTTCTCGCCACGTCCTGCCCGTCCCGACACCTGACTGAGTAACTGGAAGCAGCGTTCGGACGCCCTGAAGTCGGGGAGATTGATTCCGACATCCGCATCGACGACTCCAACCAGCGTCACATTCGGGAAATCGAGCCCCTTCGCGATCATCTGGGTGCCGAGCAGAATGTCGACTTCCCCGGCCGCAACGCGGTCGAGGATTCTGGTGTGCGCCCATTTTCCGCTCGTCGTGTCGACATCCATTCGCGCGACGCGGGCCGAGGGAAATCTCTCGCACAAGAGACGCTCGACTTGCTGAGTGCCAAGTCCGCGCTGCTTGAGATTTCGGCCGCCGCAGCGGGCGCAGTCAGGTCGCGGATCTTCTTTGTGAAGACAGTAGTGGCAGACCAGCCGCTCGGGGTTGCGGTGGTGGGTGAGGGTGATGCTGCAATGCGGACACGTCGCAACCGCGCCGCAATCGATGCACTGAATGAATGAAGAGTAGCCGCGCCGGTTCAGGAGGAGGATGCTCTGCTCTCCGCGCGCCATGCATTCGACAATTGCGTCGTGCAGGGGCTCGCGTATGACGGCGCCGTAGTCTATGCCGCCCTGAGCCATGCCCGAGTAATCAGTGGCGACGTGACGGAGATCGATGACGTCGATCTTCGGCAGTCGTCCGCCACCGACCCTGTCGGGCAGCGTCAGCAGCTTGTATTTCCCAGACGTCGCGTTCGCCCAGCTCTCGAGTGAAGGCGTCGCACTTCCGAGCACAGTGATCGCGCCTTCGTGCTTCGCCCTTACGATCGCCACTTCGCGCGCGTGGTACCGAGGCGTTTCGCCCTGCTTGTAACTCGTCTCGTGCTCTTCATCGACGATTATCGCGCCGATGTTTTCAAGAGGAGCGAAGACAGCCGATCGCGCGCCAACCACGATCTTCTTGTCGCCGCGTTTGAGGGCGAGCCAGGCGTCGTAGCGCTCGCCTTCGCTGAGCGCCGAATGAAGCACAGCGACGCGGTCGCCAAAGGCCGCGCGAAAACGATCCACGGTCTGCGGCGTAAGCGCGATTTCGGGTACGAGCACGATCGCGGTCTGTCCGCGCTCACCCACGATCTTGCGCAGAAGCTCGATGTAGACAAGGGTCTTGCCGCTTCCCGTGATGCCGTGGAGAAGAAATACTTCGCCCTTCTCCGCATCGGCCATCACATCTACCGCGTGCTGCTGCGCCGGCGTCGGCTCGAGCCTGGTCGAGGAAATTCCGCCGCGGCTCGCGAACGGATCGCGCTCGACTTCCTCCTCTTCGATGGTGATCAGTCCGCGCTTCTCGAGCGACTTGAGAACGGACGGCGAAAACTCGAGCTGCGATTTGAGCTGTTCGACGGTCGTTCTATTGCCGAGCGATTCGATCAGCTCGAAGACGGCGCGCTGCTGCCGGGATCGGGCAAAGAATTTGTCCCGCTGAAGGAGCGAAGGAATCTCGGCGCTGATCCTGACGATGCGCTGAACTTTCCGCGACGGAGTCGGATCTTCAGCCCCCGTAAGTGCAGCGGGAAGAACAGTGCGAAGAGTGACACCAAGTGGAACCACGTAGTAGTCTGACATCCACTTGCAAACATCGAGGAGCGAACGACTGATGGCGGGACGCAAGTCGGGAGATTCGAGAACCGGTTTGGGCTTGCGCTTGAGGGGGCTGACATCGCTCAGGCCAACGCAGACTCCGACTTCGCGTCCGTTGCGCAGCGGGACCACCACTCGCGATCCGACAACGACGGGGTTCGCGAGGCCTTCGTCTACCGCATACGTGAAATTCTGGAAGAGTGGCAGCGGCAGCGCGACCTCGACGAACCCGGCGCCAGTTTCATGCACTCTGAAATGCCATCCCCAGGCTGCCCGTCGCGACGGGAGTGGCGCCGAGCCCGGGAGCGTCAGCCAGCTTGATATTGCCACCGGCGATAGTTGTGCCGCGGAACGGGTCGCTCGAAA
>DASQPS010000225.1:0-3291 GCA_035643845.1 Gemmatimonadaceae bacterium
CGATAGCCTGCCACACAACGTCAAGAGCTCGCTTCGTTGTGCGAGTTGTCATCTCGACGGTGGCTTGCGTCCCGGCGCAATGCCGTGGGTCGGGAGCTATGCGCGGTTTCCGCAGTACCGCGCGAGGAGCGGCAAGGTCGATCTCATCGAAGATCGGATCAACGATTGCTTCTCGCGGAGTCTGAACGGCAAACCGTTAGCTCCCTCGGGTCGCGACATGCACGACATAGTCTCGTACCTTGCATTTCTTTCCAGCGGTATTCCCGTTGGCGCGCAGATGCAGGGCCAAGGCATGGTCCGGCTCAAGCCCCTCCGAGGAAATCTGTCTCGCGGAATTTCCCTCTTTGCCTCGACGTGCGCGCGATGTCACGGTGGCAAGGGCGAGGGAACGCGCCTGGCGCCGCCGGTTTGGGGTTCACGTTCGTACAACATCGGCGCCGGAATGGCGAACGTCATCATCGCAGCATCGTTCATCCACGCGACGATGCCTTTCGATCACGCTGTCCATCTCACCGAGCAGCAGGCATTCGATGTCGCGACATATATCGACACCCGCCCGCGGCCGAACTTTTCCGCCATCGGTCGCGATTGGCCCCATGGTGGAAAACCGCCGGGCGCGGATTACCACGTCGTGCCTTTAGCCGGCGCGCCGACAGCCCACACGCCGTAATCGTTGCAGCGTTTCAAATCACCAGGATGAGGGTTCATCGAGCCCTCACCACTTCACGGAGCAGCATATGACGAACACTACATCTCCAAAACGCAGAGAATTCCTTGCGACAATCGCGGCGGGAGCGGTAGCGATCGGTCTCACGGGCTCGGTATCCAAAGCGTTTGCAGCTCCTTCCACACGTCACGACGATATTGTGCCGAGCGACAAGTGGCTGGGTTCTATTTCGGGCAAGCATCGGCAGTTCTTCGACATGCCGAACCCTGACGCCGGCATGGGACTCCTGCATGTACGCAACTATCTGAATACTCTGCGTGACACTTACAAAGTCACGAACCCCGATGCGACGGCCGTTGTGAGTTTGTATGGCATGACGACCTTAATGGCATTCAATGACGCAATGTGGCAGAAGTACAACATCGGCTCGATACTCAAGGTGATGGACGGAACTAAAGCGGCCGCGACGGCGAACGTGTTCGCGGCGGCACCGAGCGGTGCGAACGCTCTGTCTGTTTCAGGCGCTCCGATCCCCATTCCGGGTGACTCATCGATCTCGGCCCTTCAAGAGCGCGGAGCGGTCTTCATCCTTTGCAACAATGCGTTCAACCTGTTCATGGGAATGCTCGGCGGGGACAAGGCGGCCGACGTTCGGAAAGAATTCGAGGCCAACATGTTGCCGGGCGTGTTCCTCGTGCCGGCCATGGTCGTCGCGATCAATCAGGCTCAAACGCACGGTTGCACATACAAGTACTTGTAAAACGTCAAAGGCGAGGAGTGAAAGGCGGTACCCGGTACCTGGTACCGCCTTTCAATCGCGAAGCGAGTGTCCGGTGAGCTTGAGAAACACGTCTTCGAGATTCGGCGTCTCGGTCCGGAAATCCGTGACGGTAATGTGATTCTCTGACAGGCAGCGGATGACGTTCGTGATAAATCTCTCGCCTGCTCCGCTGATCGCATAACGCGAATCGGGCTGCGCCGTCACACGCGCGCCAGGAATCCGAGAAAGATTTTCGGATGCGTGCGGGTCGACAGTAGCCAAAGTCACGCTACGCTCCGGACAGTACTTGTCGACGAGGCGCTGCGGCGCGTCGATGTCGATGATCCGTCCATTTTCGATGATCGCCACGCGATCGCACAAACGCTCTGCTTCTTCCATCAAATGCGTGGTGAGGAAGACCGTCTTGCCGCGATCGCGAATTCCGCGCACCAGCTCCCAGATCATGCGCCGCGCCTGCGGGTCGAGGCCGGTGGTGAGCTCGTCGAGGAAGACGACTTCTGGATCGTTGATCAACGCCAGCGCGATGAACAGCCGCTGCTTCTGTCCGCCCGAAAGCGTCATGAACCACGCGTTCCGTTTCTCGACCAACCCGAGTTGCTCGAGGAGTTGGTCAGCGATTGCAACCGGTTTCTTGTAGAGCGACGCCCAGAGGTGCGCTGCTTCCCACACTTTGATTCGTTTCTGCAGCTGCGCCTGCTGTAGCTGCACGCCGATGCGTTCCTGCAGCTCGTAGATATCCCGGATCGGATCTAGGCCGAGCACACTTATGGAGCCCGAGTTCGGGCGTCGAATTCCTTCGACGCATTCCATCGTCGTGGTCTTGCCCGCGCCGTTGGGCCCGATCAATCCGAAGATTTCGCCATCTGTGACGTCGAACGAAACGTCCTCGACTGCTACGAGTTTGCCGTACCTCTTGCGGATGGACGAAACCTGGATGACCGAGCGGGCGCCGTTGCTCATCCTAGAAGTTACGTAACCTTGGAGCTAACTGGCGCTCACTGGACGACTGCGGGACGGCATCTCGACGAATTCCGGAGCTTTCGGAACCTGCGCGAAGACGGCAAACAATTCTGCCGGCGGCGCAATCAATTTGCGGGCGCGCAGATCGAGCCAGCCGCCGGTCGACCGCACAACTGCGGCCCGCTCGCCGCTCGCTGACCAGATTTCGTTCTCAATCCTGAAACGAGCACCATCGGCGCTCATTTCCAGCAACGCGCAGGTGACTGTGACTTTCTCGTGCAGGCCAATCTCGCGGAAATACTCGAGTTCCTCCTTCTTGATGACTGGGCCGATCGCGAGCCGGCGGAATTCAGTCGGCGGGAATCCGTGCTCGGCGAAAAATGCCATGCGCACGTCGGCGGCGAGATTCAAGTACGCAGTGTTCCCCATGTGGCCGTTGAAATCCATTGTGCCCCAGCCGGCCAGAAACTCCTTTGCATAACGGCCGTCAAAACTGTGGGGCGCGCGATCTCTCGTAGACATCGTGCATTGAAGCTAGTGGATTGAAACGCGGCCGCTCAGGTGCGTAGCACGACGAAGACTGGCGGACGCCAATCAAGTCGATACTGTTGTCCCGGTGCGAATTCTCGTCCTCGGCGGCACCGGCCACATCGGCACGTTCCTCGTGCCGCGACTGGTTAACGCGGGCCACGACGTCATCGTCGCCAGTCGTGGCGCACGCGAGCCGTACGTTCCGCATCAAGCATGGAATGCGGTGCGGCGATTGGAGATCGATCGCGTCGCCGAGGAGAAAGCAGGAACGTTCGGGTCGCGCATCGCTGCGCTCGACGCCGATGTAGTCGTCGATCTCATATGCTTCACGCCCGAGAGCGCGCAACAATTG
>DASQPS010000226.1:0-3289 GCA_035643845.1 Gemmatimonadaceae bacterium
TATGCAATGGTGCTCGACACGATGCTCGCTGCGGCCGACTCGAGGCCCGATTCGCACGCAAAGCTCATTCAAGTCGATTCCATGCTACGCGACGCTCCGGTCAACATCGGTCCACTGATGCAGGCCGGGAACCTCATTGCCGCGCATCTCTGGGAGCGATCCGGCGATCTGCATCGGGCTTTGGCAGCCGTGCGCCGACGTGTCCGGCTTGTCGGTGGTCCCGAATTGCAAGCGACCTATCTCCGCGAGGAAGGACGTCTCGCTGCGGCGACTGGAGATTATGAGGGAGCGGCGCGCGCTTATCGACGTTATCTCACGTTGCGCGACGACCCAGAACCGTCGCTTCAGCCACAGGTCGCGAAGGTGCGCAGTGAGCTCGCACGCATCGAACGGCTTCAATAGAAACCAATCGCTGGACAGAGACGGATAGGGCGGTGTTTCGCAGGCTTCTGCCCTAGTACGTGAGCGACGTGATGTTGCCCTGCGAAAACGTCCAACGCTGCGTCAGAATTGCGGACGCCGGTTGCCCAATCGTAAAAACAGTGCGCGGATCCCGCGCGGCGTCGAACCTCGCCGGCTCGCCCGCAAGCACCGCGAGCCGTACCATCGTCGACCCTGGAAGAAACACTTCGTCCGGAAGCCTCAGCGTCGCAACGGCTCCGGGCGCGACGCGACCGAGCATCCACTCGCGCCTTTCGCCAATCAGATACACATCCACCGTCTGAGTCGAAAGATTGTCGAAATGGATGGACAGCAGATCCGCCTCTGTCGAGATCGAGCGCTGCTGAGCCGGGTGCGCGCCCGCGCTGATGCAGGCGCCGAGGGCGAGTGTCATTGTGATCGTGGCGGCAATTGAAACGAAACCGCGCCAGCAGGCCGTAAGCATTGCAGGCTCCGTGACAGGGAACGGCGCAGAGCGCCTCATCCCATAGCGCGCGGAATCCGGTTCAACCCAATCACGGAGTTCTACTGTCCAACACGTAGACCACCGGTACCGTCGACGAAACGAACAATGCCGATCACGCCTACCGAGCACGCGGTCACCCAGCTCCTCGAGGCATGGGGCGCGGGGGACGTGCAGGCGAGCGAGTCGCTCGTCCGACTCGTGTACGCCGAGCTTCACCGTCAGGCGCAGCTCGCCCTGAACCGCGAGAGCGAGGGACATACCCTTCAGCCAACGGCGCTCGTCCACGAGGCGTGGCTGCGGCTCGGCGAGCAGCACGATGCGCGCTGGGAAAGTCGCTCACAGTTCTTCGCGATCGCCGCGCAGATGATGCGGCGCGTACTGCTCGACCACGCCCGCGCGCGTCACGCCCAGAAGCGCGGAGGCGCAGGTTTACAAGTCTCGCTCGGCGACGGCGACTTCTTCGGCGCGGATTCTCGCGCGGCTTCGCCGCAGGTCGCGCCAATCGACCCGCTCGACATCATCGTGCTCGACGAAGCTCTTGCCCGACTTACAGTGATCGACCCGCAGAAGGCTCGGCTCGTCGAGCTGCGTTATTTCGCGGGACTCAGCATCCCTGAAACCGCGGTTGCCCTTGGGATTTCGACGGCGACGGTCGGTCGCGAGTGGGCGATCGCGCGGATGTGGCTTCGGCGCGAGCTCGATCGATGAGTGATTCATCCGCCGCTGACAAGCCGTCGTCACCGATGACGCCGGAGAAGTGGCGTGTCATCGACGCAATCCTACGCGCCTCACTCGCCTGCGATGCGGCGCAACGTGATGCCTTCGTTGCACAGGCATGCGGTGGCGACGAGGACGTTCGGCTCGAGGTGGCATCGCTGCTCGCTGCGCACGACCGAGCCGGAGATTTTCTCGACCGGCCAGCGGCCGAGCAATTTGTGGCGTACGGTGCGGCGCCATCGGTCGTCAGTCGACTCGCGACCGCGGTGGCTGGGCGTTATCAGATCGAGCGCGAGATTGGACGTGGCGGGATGGCCACTGTGCACCTCGCCGTAGATCTGCGGCATCACCGGAGAGTGGCGATCAAGGTTCTGCGCGAGGAGCTCGCCGCAGCGATCGGAGGGGAGCGCTTTCTCGAGGAGATTCGGGTGACCGCGTCGCTCCAGCACCCGCACATTCTGCCGTTGTTCGACTCGGGAAGCGCGCAGGGACTGTTGTGGTATGTCATGCCGTTCGTCGAAGGCGAGACGCTGCGTTTGCGGCTCGCGCGAGAGCGTCGACTGCCCGTCGGTGATGCTATCCAGCTGGTGCGCGAGATGGCGGACGCGCTCGATTACGCGCACCGCCAGGGAATCGTACATCGCGATGTGAAGCCCGAGAATATTCTACTGCAAGGCGGCCATGCTCTCATCGCGGACTTCGGAATTGCACTGGCGCTCGAGAACGCCGGTGGCGCGCGTCTCACGCGCACCGGCATCACCCTCGGCACTCCGTCGTACATGGCGCCGGAGCAGGCGGCGGGCGACCAGCCAATCGATGCGCGCACCGATGTCTACGCGCTCGGTGCAGTCCTGCACGAAATGCTCGCCGGCGAATCCGTGATCGCTACAGCGTCTCGTCAGGAGCTGCGGCGAAACGTGAGACATGACCCACCATTTGGCATTGCTGAGCGTCGCGCCGATGTCTCGTCATCCGTCGACGCGGCGGTACGCCGTGCTCTGGCAAAGCATCCGGATGACCGGTTCCCGAGTGCGGGAGCGTTCGCGACAGCGTTGACCGGGTCGCCGCAGGATCGCGTCAGTAAGTCACGCGATCGGATGATATCCGCGCGCGCCGCCGTGTACGCCATCAGCGTCATGCTGGTCGTCGGACTCGGGAGTGGATGGGCAATCGCACGGTCGCAATTCATGGAGCGCATTCCTACCATCTTGCCGAACGCAGGGGCCCAGCCGGTCCACCCTCCGGCCAAAATTGGAGCTGTAGCCTCCACCGTCCGCCAGCTAATGCCGCTTCCTTCAGGTGCCGGGAAGCGCCCAGGCGAGGTTCCGGAACGCACCATTGTGCCCGCGAGCGGAGAAGCGATGTCTCTCATGGTGGTCGATCGATCCGGTCGGGTGCTGCGCACGATCGATGCGAATCGTCCGTGGACGCCGCGCTTTTCACCCAACGGTCGTCTTGTTGCGTATGGCGCGTTCGGCAGCGGACGAAATACGAGCGATCTGTGGGTGACCGATGTGGATCGAGGCACGACGCGTCGCCTCACCGACGACGATGACGACAGCAACGATCCGCAGTGGAGCGCGGCGGGCACGATGGTCGTGTATTCGAAGAGCGCTGAGGACGGGAAGGATCTTTTCGTGCGGCCGCTTGGCGCGGGCGATCCGA
>DASQPS010000227.1:0-9129 GCA_035643845.1 Gemmatimonadaceae bacterium
GCGGGATTTCGAGAGCTGCGCACGATCCAGGTGAAGGAGCGAGACAGCACCGTCTGGATGCTCAATGAATTGGAGTGGGTACGCGGCGAGTTATGGGCAAACATCTATCAGACCAATTTCATCGGACGCATTGACCCCACAACCGGCCGAATCACTGGCTGGATCGACGTCGGAAACCTTCTCAATTCCTCGGAGCAGAAAGACGTCGCTGACCGCGGCGGTGTCGCGAACGGGATCGCCTTCGATTCGGCGAAGGGCAGACTTTACGTTACCGGCAAACTCTGGCCGCGCCTTTTCGAGATCGCTCTGCCGCCCATTGCGCCACCCCGAACGCACTGAGTGCTCTTGCGGGCCCGCGAAAGGCAACGTACCTGATTGGAGTAATAATCCTCCCGAACGTCGTACTCTACCTTTCCGAGTGAGGCACCATGCGTCCGCCCAGTCGCCGCCACGCCGGTCTAGTCATCACACTGTCTGCCGTTCTCGGTGCCTGCGCCGCGAGCCCGCCAGCGTTCGATGCCAACGCTGAATCTGCTTCGCTGATGCGCCGCGACGCCGAGTGGGCAGACCTCGCTACCGCCGGCAAGGACGTCGACCGAATCGTTTCGTATTGGGCCGACGACGCCGTCGTAATGGAACCCGGACAGCCCGCGGTTGAAGGCAAGAAGGCAATCCGCAACTATGTCGCATCGAGCCTCAAGACGCCGGGCTTCAAGATCCATTGGGTATCGCAGAAGCCGACGTTTTCACCCGACGGCAAGATGGCGTACATGCGCGGCACCGACGAGATGACCGTCCCGGGCGCCAACGGCAAGCCGATGACGCTTCATCTGCAAGGGTATTCCGTATGGAGAAAGGATCCCGACGGACAATGGCGTTGCGTAGTCGATATCGCCAACGAACAGCCCCCCGCGGCGGCAGTGGCGGCTGCTCCCGCTACGTAATACCGTTGCGACATGTGCGGCCGCGCCACCGTCGTCAATCCGGACGGCATCACCGAAAAAGTCTACGGCTTCACGAAGAAATTCGTGCCGAGCAATTGGAAACCGAGATACAATCTGAACCCGCGGGAGGAGATTCCCGCGGTTTACTACGATCCCTTCCTGCGTCAGCGCGTGTTGCGCACGATGCACTGGAATCTCATTCCCTCCAGCGTCGGCGACAAAGAAAAAGCCACTGCCTTCGACTCCCAGTACTCGGCGTTCAACGCGAGGATCGAAACCGTGGCTTCAGCGCGAATTTTCTGCGATCCCTGGCGAACGCAGCGCTGTCTCGTCGTCGTCGACGGAATGATCGAATGGGTCGGCGAGAAGCGCCGCAAGATCCCGCATCTCATTCGACGGAATGACGGCAAACCGTTCGCGATGGCTGGCGTGTGGGATCGCTGGCGCGGTAACGCCGACGATATCGTGTGGTCATGCGCTGTCGTAGTGAAGGATGCGGACGACTGGTACAGGAGATTTCATCATCGCATGCCGGTGCTGCTCGATCCCGCCGTCTACGACGAATGGCTCAACCCGCTGCGGAGAAACCGCCAGCTCGATCTTCTAAGCAGCTCGCCGTTCAACAAGGAAAAAGAGCTGGAGTTCTTTCCGATCTCGACGCGGGTCAACAATCCAGGCGACGACGCGCCCGAGTGTCTCGTCAGGGCCGTCGAAGATGTTCAGCAGGATTTACTGATTTAGTGCGAACAACTGCAACATAAAAACTACCGGCGGGCGGCGTTGGGCCGAACCGGCCGGGGGCCGCGGGCTTTTCGGGTTGGCGCTAGGGTGAAAAACCATGGGAATCGGGTGCGCGTACAAACGCCACCGGAAGAGCCCGTAGCCCTAAGCCGGTTCGGCCGATAGCCGCCTGCCGGTAGTTTTTAAGTTGCAGTTCGCAGTAGTTAGTCCTCGATCCCCGACTAGTCCGCGTCCATAGATGCCGTTAGTCCTCGGCCCTCGGTCCGTTATTAGCCCCGCGCCGCGCCTCCGTATTCATCCCAAAGCGTAGCCATCGCTCTCATCCCAAGCCGGAAGTTTTCATCGCTCATCCACTCATTGGGCGCATGCGCATTCTCTCCCGGCAATCCGAATCCCACCAGCAGCACCGGCGCGCCAAGTATCTTCTCGAAATCTCCGACAACAGGAATTGACCCGCCTTCACCCGTGATCACTGGTTCCTTTCCGAACGCCGCGCGCAGCGCTTTCCGGGCCGCATCGTAGATCGCTCCGTTGAGCTCTGCTCTCCACGGACGTCCGCCGTGCAGAGGGTCCACGGTCACCTTCACTCCCTTGGGCGCAACCTTCGCCACATGCGCCTTGAGCAGTTTCTCGATCTCCGCGGGATCCTGATCTGGAACGAGACGACAGCTCACCTTTGCCATCGCTTTCGCGGGTAAAACCGTCTTCGCCCCTTCGCCTGTGTAGCCGCTCAGCAGTCCATTCACCTCGCAAGTCGGGCGTGTCCACAGTTTCTCGAGCGTCGTGTATCCCTTCTCTCCGCCAAGTTGATCGACGCCGGTTTCTTTAATGAGTGTCTTGTCGTCGAAGGGAAGACCGCGCATCTGCTCGCGTATTCTGGGATCCCAGTCGCGCACCTTGTCGTAGAATCCGGGAATCGCGATGTGCCCGTTTTCGTCATGGAACGTGGCGAGAATTCGTGCGAGTGCCATCGCTGGGTTAACGACCGCACCACCGTAGCTGCCGGAGTGAAGATCGCCCACCGGGCCCTGCACGTTGATCTCGAAGTAGGCGAGTCCGCGCAGGGATGAAAGTATCGACGGCAGTCCTGGAGCGAACATCGCGGAATCGGAGATGACGACCGCGTTGGCGGCAAGAAGTTTTTTCTGGTCCGCGACGAACTGCGCCAGGTTTTCGCTCCCGACTTCTTCTTCCCCTTCGGCGATAACGACGATGTTCACCGGCAATTTTCCGCGCGTCGCAAGATGTGCCTCGAGCGCCTTGATGTGGAGGAAGAGCTGCCCTTTGTCGTCGACGGATCCGCGCGCGAAGATCTTGCCGTCGCGGACAACGGGTTCGAAGGCTGGCGACGTCCACAAGTCGAGCGGCTCCGCTGGCTGCACATCGTAGTGGCCGTAGATGAGTACCGTGGGCGCACCGGGCGCCTTTCGCCATTCACCGACTACGACGGGATGTCCAGGCGTTGGATAGATCTTCGCCGGCACATCTATCTTGTCGAGCGAAGCCTTCACCCATTCGGCGGCGCGTCTCGTGTCCGCGTTGTGCTCGGATTTCGCGCTGACGCTCGGGATCCGCAGAAACTCGAACAGCTCGTCGTGGATCCGTGCGTCGTTTGTCTTGAGGAACGACTCGAGGTCGGATGGGATTCCGTTCGAAGTCGCCGAGCTTAGGGTAGTCATCGAGGATTCGTTCCCGTTTTCGTCGTCGTAGAAGAGATGGGACCAGCAGGCTGGATCACCTGACATTCTTCACCTTGAGGCTAACGTCGCCGGAATTCAGAATATAACCTTCACCAGCGCAGCAATCCGTCGCAGACTCTGGACCAACTGGAGCGATTGACCAATGCACGAGTTGAAGGGCGAGCGAGTGTTAATGCGAATCCACATCAGCGAAGGAGATCGCTACGAAGGCGACGCACTGTCCGAGCGCATTCTCCGGCTGATTCGGCAGCGCAAATACGCCGGCACCACGGTGTTTCGCGGCGCTATGTCGTTTGGTCCGGGCTCGAGGGTGCGATCCGACCGAGTAGAGGTGCTGTCGCTCGATCTGCCGCTCGTCATCGAGTGCGTGGAGACAGAAGAGAACATCAAGGCGATTCTTCCGGAGCTCGATGCAATGATTGGCGGCGGCCTGATCACGCTCGAACGAGCCAACGTAATCGTCTATCGCGCAGGAAGCGGGGCTGATTCAACCGATGCGCGTAGCCCCGGCCAAGCATCGCCGCAATGAGTAAGCTCGTCTGGTACGTCGCAATCGGGAGCGGGATCGGTGGCGTCGCGCGCCTTCTCGTCGGCAATTTTATCCAGCACCGAGTCGGCACTTCCTTTCCCATCGGCACTCTCGTCATCAACATCACCGGGTCTTTCATTCTCGGTTTTCTGATACGGTACGCGCTCGCCACGCCAAACATCACGCCAGAGTTGAGGGCGCTGATGACGACGGGATTCTGCGGCGGCTACACTACGTTCTCGACTTACAGTTTCGAGACCGCCACGCTGATAGAGGATGGTCGTTACGAACGCGCGTCAGCCTACATTCTGTTGAGCGTTGGGCTCGCGTTGATCGGTGTATTTGGCGGCTTTGCCGCCGCGCGAGAGATGCTGACGTTCCGCGCAAATGCATAGCGGGACAGTGTGTTCGCCCTTCGGGAAAGAACGGGCCTAGTGCACGGGCTCGAGGGCGAGCGGGTACTCATGCGGATCCACATCGGCGAGCGCGACAAGCACAACGGCAAGCCGCTCTACGAGGAAATCGTGGACATGCTCCGTAAGCGCAAGTACGCCGGAGCGACAGTTTTCCGGGGCGTACTCGGGTTCGGTGCGAGCTCACGCGTTCATCGCGAGCACTTCTTCGGTCTGTCGCTCGATCTGCCCATTGTGATCGAGTGCGTAGAGACCGAAGAGCGAATCAATGCGATTCTTCCGGAGCTCGATGCGATTATCGAGGGAGGCATGATCACCCTCGAAAAGGCCAACGTAATCATGTACCGCTCGCACCGCGGGCATTCGATTTGACCTGAAGGTTCGCCACACAAGGACTCCTCCAAATGGCGAATCAAAATTTGCGGTCGATAGTGTTCGCGGTTTTGACGGCCGGCCTCCTAACGGCCTGCGGGCGCGACACTCCGCTGCCAAAGGTCAGAGGTTTGGTCGCGTCGATCACCGGCAAGCGCCACTTCGATCATTTCGTCCTCATTGTTCTCGAGAACGAAGATGCCGTCAGGGTCACCGCAATCCCGTACATGGATTCACTGGCGCATCGAGGAGTACTGCTGAGGAATTACTACGCAGTTGCTCATCCATCGTACCCGAATTATCTGGCGCTCATCTCGGGCCGAACCTTTGTTGGCCGCGATTCGCGCGTCGCTGCTGACCCCGTCGCATACTCACGAACTGACCTCGGCGACGCGCAGCTTCTCATCGACGCGCCGACGATCGTCGACAGGCTCGAGGCGCAGCACACGTCATGGGATGCGTTCGCGGAGGATTATCCGGATACGAGCGTCGCGCCGCGGACTTGCGACTTTCGTCGGAACGCGGGACTGTACTCGCGGAAGCACGTTCCATTCCTGAGCTTCAAGGGGTTTCATCTTCACCCCGAGTGGTGCGCACACGTGAGAAACCTCAAGTGGCTCAAGCCCGATTCGCTCGCTGCGTACACGTTCATCACACCCAATCTCATCCACGACGGACATGACGCGCCGCTTACGACTGCCGTGACCTGGATTCGAGGATTTCTCGAGCCAATCCTCGCCGACAGCGTCGCGATGAAGTCCACGGTCATCGTCGTGACGTTCGACGAGGCTTCGAGCACTTTCCGGGAATCTGTTACCGGCCGCTGGCCACCGAATCAGGTCTACACCGTGATACTGGGACCTCCCGTCACCGCCGGCGCAGTCTCCGACGTTCCGTACAGCCACTACAGCACGCTGCGCACGGTCGAGACGAATTTTGGACTCGCGCCATCCCTCGTTGCGAGCGATGTCGCACCGATCGATGGCATCTGGCGATGATTACGCGCGCGCTTCGCGCACCTGCTCGAGATCCGACTTGGGCAAAGTCGCCGAGCTTGCGTCCGACGCAATCGAGGTATCGGCAGCGCCGCGTCTGCCGCCATAGAACTCTTCGATAAACGCAGACACGAGCCGCGAGAGAAGATCGTTGCGATCTGGCCCAACCGGGACGCGCAATTCGTTCGCAGCCTCGGCGAGCCCGGTTTTAAACGCGACGAGTAGCTGCTCGGAGGGGTGCGCCGAAAGTGTGGGCTCACTGCACAAGTTGCGAATGATCGCGCGCTGATCCGGCGTCACGGAGGTCGTGAGCTCCCGTCCGTGTATCGCGCTCGCGATAAGCTCGCGCTGCGCTGCGCCCATCAGAGCTTTCGATACTGTTGCTACATCGAATGGAGCTTCGCTGTTTCTCATCGTCTCGTCAGGGTAGTGCGCGAGTGCCACATAATAATCGTAGCGCAACGTGTTGCAAGCACTGGTTGCGTAACATGCTTGTAAGGTTGGTACGTTTGTGTGCAACGGTTTGCTGCGCTCATCCGCAAGCGCGCAAAGCAGCGTGATTTAGCGGTGCTCGCTCATGATAGTTTCCTTTTGTACGGAAGCCGACATTCTATTCAATCAATGCCCAATCGACTCGCCGACCAAACAAGCCCGTACCTGCGCCAGCACGCGGACAATCCGGTCGACTGGTATCCGTGGGGCGACGATGCTTTCGATCGCGCCAGACGCGAAGACAAGCCGATTCTGTTGAGCATCGGCTACGCGGCTTGTCACTGGTGCCACGTCATGGCGCACGAGTCGTTCGAGGACCAAGACATCGCGCAATTGATGAACGAGCGATTCGTGAACATCAAAGTCGATCGCGAAGAAAGGCCGGATCTCGACGGCATCTACATGCAGGCGGTACAGGCTCTCACCGGCCACGGCGGTTGGCCGATGACGATGTTTCTCACTCCAGACGGTAGTCCATTTTATGGCGGAACTTATTTTCCACCCGATGACCGGCACGGTCTGCCCTCATTCAGACGCGTGCTCGAATCAGTCGCTGACGCATATGCCAGGCGGCGCGACGCGGTTGCAGAGACAGCGCAGAACCTGAAACAGATTTATGAGACGAGCCGGCTGGGCGCACAACCTCGCGGCGAACTGTCTCGCTCAATGCTCGACGCGGCGTATCAATCGCTCGCCAATGCTTACGACGAACAGGACGGCGGATTTGGTGGGGCGCCAAAATTCCCGGCGACAATGGCCTTTGATTTTCTGTTGCGGTACTGGAAGCGAACCGGCACCCCGAAGGCGCTCGAGATTGCGGCGCTCTCATTTCAGAAAATGGCTCGCGGCGGAATCTACGATCAGGTTGGAGGCGGCTTCGCGCGATATTCGGTGGACGCCGAATGGCTGACCCCGCATTTCGAAAAGATGCTGTACGACAACGCGCTTCTGGCCCGACTCGGCGCGCACCTCTGGCAGGCAACGAAGGATTCCGAGATGCAGCGAGTCACCATCGAGACCGTCGAGTGGGCTGAGCGCGAGATGATGTCGCCAGAAGGCGGATTCTATTCATCGCTCGATGCAGACAGCGAAGGACACGAAGGCAAGTTCTATGTCTGGAGCGATGACGAGATCGACTCGCTGCTCGGCGCCGATTCGCGCGTGTTCAAATCCTATTACGGCGTTTCGCGTGGAGGCAACTTCGAGGGAAAGAACATTCTCCACGTTGTCGCGGACCGCGCGAAGTCAGCTGCTCGCGCCGGCGTCGATCCTGAAATGCTCGACGCCGTCATCGCGCGTGGCAGGCGTGTTCTGTACGACGCGCGTGCAAAACGGGTGTGGCCTGCGCGCGACGACAAGATCCTTGCATCGTGGAATGGACTAATGCTCCGCGGCGTGGCTGCGGCGGCGCGAGCATTCGACCGGGACGATTTCCGCGAGGTGGCAATAGCCAACGCCGACTTCCTATTACGCGAGATGGTCCGAGGCGGACGGGTGATGCGGTCGCACAAGGATGGCGTAACGCGCATCCCCGGTTTCCTCGAGGATCACGCTGCTGTCGCGCTCGGATTCATCGCGGTCTACGAGCTGACGTTCGACGAGCGCTGGATTGCGCGCGCAAAGGAGATTGCGGACGCAACAATCGAATGGTTCTGGGACGATGACGCCAATGCTTTCTTCGATACGGCGAAAGACGCCGAGCAGCTGATCACGCGTCCGCGCGACGCAATGGATAATGCGACGCCGTCGGGGACATCACTCGCGACCGAGCTGCTTCTATATATGTCCGAGCTAACACAAGACGAGCGATATCGTCGCCGCGCCGTTTCCACCATGGAATCACTTTCACAGCCGCTCCGCGCCTACCCAACGGCCTTCGGCCACATCCTCGGCTGCGCGGACATGGAGGTTAACGGTGCGATTGAAGTGGCGCTGGTAGGTGCTACGCGATCCGCACGATTCAAGGCACTGGAGAGAGCGGTTGGCGAGCGGTACGTTCCATCGCTCGTGCTGGCGGGCGGACCAGCGACCAACACGTCGCTGGTGCAGCTGCTGAATGGGCGGCCGCTCGTCGGAGACGAGTCAACAGCTTACGTTTGCCGGAGTTACTCGTGTGAGCGACCCGTCACCGAGCCGGATGCGTTGGCCGCACAGCTCGAGACCGCACCACTAATTGCTGCTCTACATCCAGAGAGCTAAGGAGATCGGCAAATGGATCCAGGGAAATCGTTCACAGCGCAGGCCTACGGTTACGCAGTCTGCTTCATAACGGTCGTCGTAATGCTTGCCGCAATCAAGGCGGTCGTGGACGCATCGTTCGACCTGAGCGATCCAGTAAGGGCGGACAATGGTGGCTACGGCCGAACCGGTCGCCCGCTGACGAATTTCGAGCTTTATAAGATCGAGGCGCGAAGACAAGGGCCAGCGCGCACACCGAATGCTCCGCTCACCGTGAACGGATCGGGTGTTCTCATGACGCGAGGAAACGTCGTGGATAGCGCTTCGTCCGATGCAGAGCTCCGCAAGCTCTACGACGCTGAGCGCGAGGATTTTATCGCGAGCCAGAAGTTTCGTGCTGCGCGCTCACTTGTTGGCAGCATTCTGGTCATCATCCTTGCTGGAGTTCTTTTCGCGATCCACTGGCGCTGGCTAACCGACCGGGAAGTTACAGCGAATCCTCAGCGTGCCTGAGCGAGCGTCCGCGGCTCGAAGCGCGGCCGAGGACGAAGCTTCCACCGGCAGAGCGCCAGGTAGTCAGTCCTTCACTCGCGGAATTTTCGCGGGTGTAGTGCTCGATTCGCTTCTATTCCCTTATCCACGACCGCTCGACGACAGAAATCCGGAAGAAGCGCGACGCGTGAGGCGATTGATAAAGGAGTTGCGCACGCTCGATGGCGACCTGATCGACTCCGCGAAGTTCGACGAAGAAGAGACGATTCCCGA
>DASQPS010000228.1:0-7125 GCA_035643845.1 Gemmatimonadaceae bacterium
TACGGTCGCAGCGAACGGCGTCGATTTCTTCGAGCCCTTGAAGCCGGCCTTTCCCGATGAGCCCCAGGAAATCGTATTCCCGTGGGTGTCGGTGATGGTGATCGTCGTATTGTTGAACGTCGCCGAGACGTGGGCGATTCCTTCCGCCTCGATGACGCGCTTTGTCTTTTTCCCGATTGCCATGATTACCTGATTATCTACTTACTTGGTGACTTTCTTCTTGCCGGCGATTGCGCGGCGAGGACCCTTCTTGGTGCGAGCGTTGGTATGCGTCCGCTGCCCACGAACCGGTAGCCCGCGACGGTGACGAATTCCCCGATACGAGCCGATGTCCATGAGCCGCTTGATGTTCATCGCGACCTCGGTGCGCAGCGCGCCCTCGACGCGAAAATCCTTTTCGATCGCCTGACGAAGCCGGTTAGTGTCCGCGTCGTTGAGATCGCGAATGCGCTGTTCGGAGTTTACGCCGGTGGACTCGAGGATCCGGCGCGCGGTGGCGCGACCGATTCCAAAAATGTAGGTAAGACCGATCTCGACCTTCTTTTCGCGCGGGAGATCAACGCCAGCAATACGCGCCATGGATCAGCCCTGCCGCTGTTTGTGCTTTGGATTGCGCTTGCAAATGATGCGAGTCACGCCCTGCCGCTTGATGACCTTGCAGTGCTCACAGATCGGCTTCACGCTGCTGCGAACTTTCACGTCCTGCTCCCTGCGATGTTGGAAAGAGGGCCAAGCCCTGATTTTTTCCGAAGTTAGCCTTTGAAAATACACACGCTGGGGGTCCAAAGCAACCCGTTCGGTCAAGCCAAATCGTGGTGGGGCGCCGGGTTAGGCTCTCTATTTAATCCGGAAAATACGCCTCATCCGGCTAAAATTGGTCTCGGTGGCTAGACGTCAGGAACCCGGCGCAAAGAAGCCTAGATGCTTGCGATAATCGATCGAAGCTCAGAGGCCGGGTTTTTCGCCTGCGTGACGATCCTGCCCAGAACTATGTAGCTCGCGCCGGCCTTCCCGGCTTCGTGCGCGGTGACCGTCCGCTTCTGATCGTCAATCTTCCCGCCCGCGGCGCGGATTCCCGGGATGAGCAGCTTGAGCTTGTCGCCGTACTTCGCACCAATCTTTTTTGCTTCAAGTCCGCTGCAAACGACGCCGTGCGCTCCAGCCGCGGCGCAATCGCCCGCGAGACGAAGTACCTCGCCGTAGACCTCGAGCGTTTTCCGCCCCCACGCGCTTCGTAAAGACGCTGCGTCGAGGGACGTAAGAATCGTGACGCCGAGCACTCCGCAGCGGTCGCCCGCGCCTTCGACGGCCGCCTCGATCATGGCTCTGCCACCCGATGCGTGCACACTGAGCAGTTTTGCGCCAATCGATGCAGCGCTTCGCGCTCCGCCGCGCACAGTGTTGGGAATGTCATGGAGCTTGAGATCGAGAAAGACGTCCTTCCCGAGCGCTCGCAAAGTCTGAACGATCTGAGGGCCTGCCGAAGTGAAAAGCTCCGAACCGACTTTGTAGAAGTTGCACGCATCGCCGAGCCGGTCGACCATCGTGAGCGCACCGTCAGCGCCGGGAAAATCGAGCGCCACTATCGCGGTTGGACGCGCGCCGCGTGACTCTGCGGGCGTCTTGCTCGCGATTTTGGTTCGAGTGCCTGCCGGTCGCGCGTGCGGACTCATTCGGCACCCCAACGGACAGATCCGCGTAGCTCGCTCAAGGACTGGACATGGTTTTTTTCGCACCAACGCTCGAGGTCGTGCACCAACTTTTCGGCGAGCTTCGGGTTCTGCATGGCCGCCGTTCCCACCGCGACAAGTGAGGCCCCGGCCATCACATATTGAATTATGTCAGTCGCTTTGGAAATCCCGCCGACGCCCATCACAGGCAGGCTCACTGCTTTCGCGACTTTGTAGGTAGCCAGCACGCCGACCGGCAGCAATCCCGGTCCGCTGACGCCGCCCGTTCCAAATCCGAGCGCCGGCTTTCTCGACTCGATATCTATGACGAGGCCCGGAATCGTGTTGACGACGGATATTCCGTCCGCCCCCGCATCGGTCGCAATCCTTGCGGTCGCGCCGATGTCGCTGAGCGTCGGCGAGAGCTTGACGAAGAGAGCCTTCTTCGTACTGTCGCGCGCGCGTCGCACGACCTCACGAAGCGCTTCAGGGTCGGCGCCAAACTCCATTCCGCCCGCTTTCACGTTGGGGCAACTCACATTCAACTCGAAAGCGGTCACTGCTGCCGAATCGGCGAGACTCGCCACAACTGTTCCAAATTCCTCGACGCGATTGCCAACGACGTTCACTACGACTCGCGCGCGGCTAACATTTTCCGCGAGCCACGGCAAATGCCTGGATTTCACTTCCGCCAGGCCTGGGTTTGCCAATCCCACGGCGTTGATCATTCCGCCTTCGAACTCCGCGACCCTTGGCGAGGGCGCACCATCGCGCCGATCCACACTGACGGCCTTCGTGATGAGCCCGCCGAGCGAGTCGAGATCGATGACGCCCGCGAGCTCACGGCCGTAGCCCGCGGTTCCGGCGGCAAGCAATACTGGATTTTGAAAATCGATTCCGGCGACGTTGACTGCCAGCGCGGAAGACGTCACCGCTACCGGTTGCCTCCGACGCGAGACTCGTAGTGCGCAAGGTAGGCAAGCACGGACGAGCCAATGTTTCGCGCAAGTGCCTGCTGGTTGCCCTGATCGCTCAGATAGGTGGCTTCCGATTGATTGCTTCCAAACCCGATCTCCACCAACACTGCCGGCATGTACGAGCCTCGAAGAACGGCGAAGTTTGCCTGCTGCACACCCCTGTTGGGTCCCGGATGAACGTCGATCAGCCCATTCTGAATCGTCTGAGCGAGATCGCTCGACTCACGCAGATGTTCGTTCTGAGCCATGTCAGTAATGATGAAGCTTAGCGGGTCGCCTTTCGACGCATTTGCGCCCGTCTCGAACTTCACCGATTCGTTTTCCATGTCCTGCACTCGACGCTCGTCTTCAGTCTTTGCTTCGGCGAGGAAATATGTCTCGAAGCCGCGCTCTCGCGCCGCCGCGGCGGTGTTGTATCCCGGAGCGTTGCAATGGATCGAGATGAAGACATCGCCGTGATTTGCGTTTGCGATTTTGCCGCGGTCAGCGAGCGCGATGAGAGTGTCCGTTGTGCGGGTCATGAGAACATCGACTCCGCGCGCACGCAGTACGCTTGCGAGCTTCTTGGCAACCGAGAGCGTCACGTCCTTTTCGACAAACCACGTCGGCGTCCCGATCGGACCGGTCATGCCGTTGTCTGGTCCGCCGTGTCCGGCATCGATAACCACCAGCGGTCGATCCGCGGGACGCGTGGTGGCGGGACTCGGCGCGGCTGGTTTTCTCACGACCCGCACTGACTCGGATGAAGACTTGATGCCAGGACTCGATGAAGGCGTGATCACAGAGCTTGCCGACTCGGCCGGCGCCCGACTAGCGAGTGTCCTCGACGCTCGTAGCTCACCGAGGTTTGCATCGTAGGAGTAGCCACCCGCGTAGCGAGGAATGAGCTCACTGACGAACTGGAAGGGCAGGTAGAGCACACCACCGCGAGTTTGCGGCGCTTTCGTCAGAGGAATGGTCAGCGTGTCGAGCTTGGCGAACGGAATTCCGTCGATGACGTCGAGCCGCGCATGTGGAAGTGCGAGCGTGTAGTGAAGGTTCGTCGAGGTGATGAGCATCCCGCGCATCGCATTCATCAGTGCGTCTGCTCGTACGCTGGCGGTGCCGCCGTCGATCGTCACGGGGATGGACACCGAGCCTCTCGTGTCGCGCACAGTAACGAATGTCGGGATTGGCGCGGTCGCTGCGGTCGCAGCAGTCTGAAGATAAAACAGGAACGCGATCATCGGGTCCGCACCGCGCGCTGCATGTCGCGCTCATCGTCGCGTCTCTTCTCGTCGGCTCGCTTATCGTAGAGCTTTTTACCCTTGCCGAGCGCGAGCGCCACCTTCGCCCTGCCTTTTCTGAAGTAGATCTCGAGCGGAATGAGCGTTAGCCCCTGACGCTCGACAGCGCCGATCATTTTGCGGATCTCCTTTCGATGCAGCAGAAGCTTCCGCGTCCGAGTGGGCTCGTGATTGAAGTAGCTCGCCTGTTCGTACGGCGATATGTGCAAGTTGAGCAGAAAAACCTCACCGTCCTTAACGATCGCGTAGGAATCAGCGATGTTGGCCTTTCCGTTCCGCAGCGATTTGACCTCGCTTCCGGTCAGAACGACACCCGCTTCCCATGTGTCGAGGATGTGGTAGTCGTGCCTGGCGCGCTTGTTCCGCGCGACCGACTCCTTTGCATCCTTCTCGACTGTCTCTGCCATTTGACGTCGCGCTCAAGTTAGACGCAACAAGAATATCAGTAAAGCGCGGTTTCGCCTTCACTATTCATGGATTCCATCTATCTTTGATGAGCATCCGGCCGAAGTGGTGGAACTGGTAGACGCGCTGGCTTCAGGAGCCAGTGGGCGCAAGCTCGTGGGGGTTCGAGTCCCCCCTTCGGCATGAGATCCACCCTACTGGTCGTTTGCCAGGCGGGGGGATTTTTTTTGTGCGAACGGAACAGGATGCTTCTCAGCTAGCTGGACTGGAGCGCATCAGGCAAACTGAACGGATCCGAGATGGCAGCAGCAGGTCGAGCCCAAACTGAACGGGATCCGAGATGGCAGGTCGAGACCAAACTGAACGGGATCCGAGATGGCAGAAGGTTAAGATGACAGTTGCCAGGTAACGACCGTACGACCGTTCTATCGAAAGCCAGTGGAGAGTTGCCTTTGCTCCAGTAGAACGGTCGGTCGGTAGTGAACTACCAAACTGGCATCTCAGGCAACTGAACTCTCGCATCCGTTCGTTGCAGTTTGCTTAGACTTTTCGGCCTCAGACAGTCGAGAGTATCGGAAGCTCCGCTTTCTCGCCCGCGGTGGCGCTCGGCAATCCCACTCGCTCCCGAACCGTCGGCTCGTCGTGCAGCAGATCGGCGAGAGTCACGCCCTGCAGAACGTCGTCGATCCTCTGTTGCAGCATCACCCACACCGGCCTGATGCTGCAATTGTGAGAAGCTGAGCACCTTTCTTCCTCGACGGGGTGGCTGACGCAGTGCAGATCGAACGTCTCCAGCTCGGATGCGTGGATGACATCGCGGATCGTGATCTCAGCCGCTGAGCGCGCGAGAACGTAACCGCCCCGCGCACCGCGAGTGCTTGTGATTACTCCGGCGCGACGCAATCGAAGAAGGATTTGCTCCACGTAATCCGCCGGTAACCGCTCCTGCCGCGCAATCTCCCGACCATTAACGGGCGCCTCTTCGGTGCGCTTCGCGAGGTTGAGCGCGCAAATTACGCCGTACTCTGCCCACGTCGTTATCCGCATGCATTCACGATAGAGATTACAGAGCGGGGAAACAAGGGGAGCTGGATCACGTTCCGCGCTTTTCCCCCGGGACGCCGATCTCGGTCATCTTCCTGAGGTCGAGGACCTCGTCGATTTCCTTAGGCGGCAGAACTTTTTCTTTTTTTACGAGGTCGCGAATCAGCACGTTCTTCTTCACCGATTCCTTGCTTATCTCCGCAGCTCGTGCGTAGCCGATCTGCGGCGCGAGCGCTGTGGCGAGTGCCGCCGAGCGCTCGAGCCAGTATTCGCACTGCTCTTCGTTTGCCTCCATGCCCTGCACCGTATTCTCGGCGAGTACGCGCGCGCTGTTGCCCAGGATCGTCACCGAAAAAAGCACGTTATGCGCGATCACCGGCATCATCACGTTGAGCTCGAGCTGCCCGTGCTCCGTGGCGGCGGCAACGCACGCGTCGTTGCCGATTACCTGGAAGCAGACCTGATTTACCATCTCGGGAATCGAGGGATTCACCTTGCCCGGCATGATCGAGGATCCTGGCTGCACAGCGGGCAGACGGATTTCGTCGAGGCCGGTGCGCGGACCGCTCGCGAGCAATCGGAGATCGCTGGCGATCTTGCTGAGATCGAGCGCGAGCACCCGCAACTGAGCGCTGAAGCCGGCGACATCGCCCATACTCTGCATCAGTTGGATCCGGTCTTTCCCCTCTCGAAGCTTGAGCTTTGTGGCAGCATTCAGGTGCTTCACCATGAGCGCCGGATATTTCGGCTCGACGTTGACGCCTGTGCCGACGGCGCTGCCCCCGATTCCGAGATCGCGCAGATAATCCGCCGCTTCAGAGACGCGCCGCATCCCGCGACGAAGCGATCCGGCGTACGCTTTTAGCTCCTGCCCAAGCCTGATCGGCATCGCGTCCTGCAGATGCGTTCTGCCGGACTTGAGCACATCGTCGAACTCGGTTCCCTTCGTCTCGAATGCTGTCGCAAGCCGGTCGAAGGATTTTTCGAGAGCACCGAGCTCCATCAGACATCCAAGGCGAATGGCGGTTGGAATCACATCGTTGGTCGACTGCGCCATGTTGACGTGATCGTTCGGATGAATGGGCGAATAGGCGCCCCGCTTGGCACCGAGTATCTCGTTCGCGCGATTGGCGAGGACTTCGTTGCAGTTCATATTGTGCGAAGTTCCAGCGCCCGCCTGATACACATCGACAACGAACTGGTCCCTGTGTTTTCCGGCCAACACTTCGTCGGCAGCCTTTACGATCGCGTCGGCAAGTCGGGCTTCCAGCCGTCCGGTTTCCTTATGCGTGAGCGCCGCAGCTCGCTTGATTTGAATCGTCGCATCGACAAAAGCGGGCACCGGCCGCAGGCCGCTTATCGGAAAATTCCGCACGGCGCGCAGAGTCTGCACTCCGTATAACGCATCGGAGGGGACGTCGAGTGAGCCAAGCGGATCTTTTTCGCTGCGGGTCTTGTCGCTCATGATTCGTTCTGGTTAACGCCCGACGATGCGGGCAGTGCCGTTGAGAAACGGATTCGACTCTCGCTCCTGGCCGATCGTCGTCGCCGCGCCATGTCCGGGGTACACAACGGTGTTCGGATCGAGAGCGACGATCTTCTCGAGCGACTCCGCGAGCTGCGGGGGATTGGAAAACGGCAGATCGGTGCGACCGATCGACCCAGCGAACAGGCAATCTCCGACGAGTGCTATGCCGTCGCCGAAAATCACGACGTGTCCTGGCGCGTGTCCGGGCGTGTGCA
>DASQPS010000229.1:0-2457 GCA_035643845.1 Gemmatimonadaceae bacterium
CAGAAGTCGATCAGCTCGCAGGCCGCGTCGATCTCCGCCTGAAATCCTGTCTTCGACTGTCCCAGCATCGTCGCGGCATTGAGCGTCGCTCTCCACGTCGTTGCGAGCAGCTCCGCCGCTTTCAAAAAAACCGCGGCGCGATCCTCCCACGCCCAATTGGCCCAGTCACGCGCTGCTCTCTTCGCCGCCTTTATCGCCAGATCGACGTGCTCCTCACTGGCGCGATGCCAATCGGCTAGAACGTGGCGGTGATTATGGGGCATCACTGTCTGTGCCAGCTGGCCCGTGTGTATCTCTGATCCACCAATGATGAGGGGAATGTCCGCGTGCTCGTTGGACATCGACTTGAGTCGAGCCTTGAGCTCTGCGCGTTCTGGGGAGCCTGGTGCGTAGCTCTTGACGGTTTCGTTGACAGGTCGAGGAACGCGTCGATTCCCATTGAATCCCGCGAGCACTCGCGTCGCCATTTCCTGAGAGATGTTCTCCGCGCTCGGCTTACCCCTGTTGTCCGACGGCTGCGAGGCTTCGGAGTCGGGCGAGGCGGAACGCGCGGCGGCGGGACTGACTGCGGAGGCGGACATACGTTGATCCTCGGGCTGCGGGCGGGGTGGTATCGAAAGATACCGCGGCGGCGATAAAAACGAATCCTGGCGGAAGGACGTTTTGCGCGTGTCGAAACAGCACTCGCGGGCCGAAAGTCGCCTAACTGTATCGGACCGAAGCCTCGATCGCTCTGCCCGGGTCAGCATTGAGAATCTCGCACTCGCTCGCTCCACAGAGTAACGTGCGTCGATGCGCTCGTTTCCCAATCTGTCTCGGTGATGCATCACGCGCGGCTGGTCCTGTGTTCTATAGTCCTGAGTCTCGCCGCCTGCGCAGGGAATCCCGTCGAGTGGAGTGATGTTTCCTATCGCGACCCTGCGCCGAGTGATCCGGGCAATCGAAGCGCCGCGTTCGCTTCTGGTTTACCAGCCATCGCGGGTACAGTCGGCAACTGCGTCGAGTCGGTCAGTACCGCGACTCGAGGGCTCGAGGTGTTTCGGGTGTGGTGGGCGTCCCGACGCGACAGCAGCGTCATCCTGGCATTGCAGCACTCGAGTGACGGCGGCGCCACTTGGGCACAGCCGATCGAGGTCGACTCGCGTGACCGCGGGGGCCGCGGCTGCAAACGGCCTTCCGCTGGGGTTTTCTACGACGCCGCCCGCAAATATCTACACGTCGTTTATTTCATCGAAGCCAGCAATGGCGGAGGAATTTTCTTTGCCCACTCCATGGACAACGGCGCGATGTTTCATTCGCCTGTGCCCGTGATCTATGGAAATCGTCCGTCGAGAGCGAGCGTTGCCGCGAACGGGGACAGCGTCGTCGTAGTTTTCGAGGACCCGAACGCGACGGCGCCAATGCTGGGGATCGTGCTGTCCCGGACTACCGGGCACCTCTTCGAGGCGCGAGGCGAGGCGACCCCAGAGAATGTGCCAGCGGCATCGCCATGGGTCGCACTAAACCATCGACGGATTTCGCTGTGGTGGAAAGAGGCGGCGGACGCGCAGGGTAAAACCGGAACCCGCGTAGGGTACCGAGTCGGAATCTGGAAATAACGCCTCAGGCACCTGGCACCTGGCACCTGGCACCTGGTACCTGGTACCTGGTACCGCCCTTCGGCACTTCCGCCCTTCAGCACTTCCGCCCTTCAGCAGTTTTCAGTTCGCACTCACAGCCGCCGAGCTTGCGCCCCGATCTCTGATCTCCGACGGAAGAATCATCCACTGCTCGGGGCGCAGGATCTTGCCCGCTTCGACAATAGCGTGAGAGGTGTTGTTCGAAGCTTCCTCGAGCATCATCGCCACGCTCCCGGCCATCTGGGTCGGATCACCTGCCTCCTGCGACTTCGCGAGTAGCAGGCGAATGTCTCGATAGATCCGCGTATTTCTCTTCTGCAGGCTATCGGCGAGATCAGAGAGCGCAACCACCTGCACCGCGCTCAAATGAAGCGTATCCCGGAGTGAGAGAATCTGCGTCAGCGGATTTGGAACAGTCGTATGGATTACCGGCGCTCGCTCCACCTCGCGCAGCGGAGGCGCATCAAAGCCACCGTTAACTTCGACCGCTGAAAGCGCGAGGGGAGTCCCGCCGAACTGGAGATCGATCGCCATGTTCTCCGGTCCCGTAGTACGACGAGCAATGGTCCGCGACACCGGACTGAAACCGATGCGCTTTACCGTCAGTATGTACTTCGGCGCCGTTTCCTGAAAATAGATCTTGTAGCGACCGTTGACGTCCGTCGTTTGCGTGCGCCGCGCGCCGCTCGCGATTGAGATCGCAACGATTTGCGCGTCTGCCACTGGCCGGCCGGTAAGATCCGTCACTCGTCCAGTCAGTATGTCGCTTCCCTCTTGTGCGCCGACTACGGCTGGAATCAGAGAGAAAAGAAAGAGCGAGGATGGCAGAAGGCTTCGC
>DASQPS010000230.1:0-9180 GCA_035643845.1 Gemmatimonadaceae bacterium
GACTTACAAACCGGTTCGATCCAAGAATTCTTATCACGATAGGAGCGCTCCTTTTCGCGACGGCGATGATCAGGCTGTCGCACATCACGGGTGAGAGCGGAGGAAATGATTTCTTCTGGGCGCTCATCATGCGCGGGATGGGGCTGGGAATGATGTTCGTACCGCTCACCACGATCACGCTCGCGGAGCTCGATCTCCGCGAGCTTGCGCAAGGCACCGGGCTTTACAATTTCTTCAGGCAGCTCGGCGGCTCGCTTGGCATCGCGGCGATCGCGACGCTGCTGTCTCATTATACCGCCCAATACCGGGCGATCCTTGCCGAGCATCTTGCGACAGGCGACATCAGGACGCTGAGTCGGCTCGACATGCTCACGCGCGCCATGATCGGACGCGGAGCAGACGCATGGACTGCGAAACAACGTGCGCTCACGCTTATGGACGGAGAGCTGATGGGGCAGGCAAGCGTAATCGCGTACAGCAGGATCTACGTGCTGAGTGCAGCTCTGATTCTTGCTCTAATTCCGCTTCTGTTGCTGGTGCGCCATACGAAAGCCGCCGCGGGCGCGCAGCACATCATGGAGTAACGCCCCAGAACCCGGACATCATTGGGAGAGACAATCGTGCCGCAAAAACATCTTCGCTTCGGTAATGGTTTCGCGGTTGCGCTGTCCAACAAAAGAGCTCAGGCGGCGACAATGGTGATTGCGCCTGGAGACTGCGAGGGCGGCCCCGACAACAAGCATCGCGGCGCGGATCAGTGGCTCTTCGTGCTCGCGGGGCGGGGGAGCGCGACCGTCGGCGGAAAGCGGCACCGTTTGACACCTGGCGCGCTCCTGCTGATCGAGAAAGGAACAACGCACGAAATCCGCAACACCGGCCGCACGACGCTCAAGACGCTGAATTTTTACGCGCCACCCGCGTACACGAAGGGCGGGAATCCTCTCCCGCGCGGACGGAGTTGATTCAGCTCTTAAACGTTGGCGGGTTGCGTTCGTACGCCCGCTTTACCGGGCTTTGACGGCGGTTCTGGTGCACCACCTGCAGCGCGCGCGTCGTCGGCATCGGCGAAGCTGATGTCCTTACCGCGCTGCTTCAGCATATTGAGGATCCCCACCTTGTCGGTCGCCTTGAGATAGGCTTCCTGCGGTTCGACTTTGCCGCCGTCGACGAGCTCGACCAGAGCGTCGTTCATCGTCACCATACCAAGTCTGCGCGACGTCTGCAGAACGGAAGGCAACTGAAAGGTCTTGCCTTCGCGAATGAGGTTCGAGATCGACGGAGTAGACAACATGATCTCGCGGGCAGCAACTCGTCCGCCCCCGATTTTCTTGCAGAGCACCTGCGAGATTACACCCTTCAGCGATTCCGACAGCATCACTCGGATCTGTGCCTGCCTGTCGGGCGGGAACTGATCGATCACGCGGTCAACTGTGCTCACCGCTGTGGATGTGTGCACCGTTCCGAAAACGAGGTGTCCGGTCTCCGCGGTTTCAATCGCCATGGATACGGTCTCGAGATCGCGCAGCTCACCCACGAGCACGATGTCCGGATCCTCTCGAAGAGCAGCGCGCAGCGCGTGCTTGAACGATGACGTGTGAACGCCCACGTGCCGTTGCGTTATGAGACACTTCTTGCTCTCGTGAACGAACTCGATCGGATCCTCGATCGTGATGACGTGATCAGATCTCGTGCGGTTGATCAAGTCGATCAGCGCGCAGAGTGTCGTCGACTTTCCCGAGCCCGTCGGACCCGTCACCAGAACGAGGCCCTTGGTCAGATGACAAAGCCTCTGGACTTCCTGCGAGATCCCCATCTGCTCGACGGTGACGACCGCGGCGGGAATTGCTCTGAACACCGCGCCAATCCCTTTGCGATCGCGCAGTGCATTACCACGGAAGCGAGCGACGCCCATGATCTCGTGAGCAAAATCGGTATCGTTCAGCTCCTTGAATTCCGTCCGGTTGTGCTCGAGCATCACCGTAGCCAGCATCTGCTCGATGTCGTCTGAGCTGAGGACAGATTCTCCAGCGATTGGCGCGATCTCACCGTTAGCGCGCAACATGGGCGCTGCGCCAGCGCGTAAGTGCAGGTCAGACGCATTCTTGCCAACGAGCACGCGCAGGAGGTTTTCGATCCTGTCGAGGGCCCGATTTCCGGTCGATACCGCGCGCGGCGTCTCGACGGGCGGGGCTTCGATCACCGGCGATTGTATGACCTTCGGTTGACTCGCCGCGGGCGACATCGATGAAGCTTCTACTCGAACCGGCGTCGCCGCGCGTGGCGCGGGCGCCGGTGCGGGCGCAGACGAACCAGCTGCGCGGTTCGTTGGTATGATTCGCGCCGAGATTTTGCCATTTTGTGTCAGCACGACATCGAAGGTTCCATCGGTGGAGGAGTATTCGAAGCGGAGTCCACCATGGACGTCGAGTGTTCTGGGCGTGTTCGGCGGCGAAATCTCGCGCACGAGGTTCAGAATCTGCGCGCTGGTCAATGGCTGCTTCATGACGGGTCGCGCCGAATCTTTGATGATCACGGTCGCAACGTCGCCTTCGGAGAGATGCAGCTCCGTGGCTTTGTTGGACACAAGTAGGTTGAGAAAGCGGTCTAGCTGGGCCATATCAGTCCAGTGGACGAACGCGGTCTATCAGCGAACGATTGATAAGCCGCGCTTCGTTTGAGGTATAGAGGGTAAGAAAGCGCGAGGTCAGCGCATTCAGGTAGTCGAGCACACGGGCGCGATCGGGCGGCGCCTCCAGGCGAATAGACCCGAGACGCACCTCTCCACCAACCAGAATGATCTGGAGAAGCGCCGTCGGGCTCGGCAGGTCACGCGCGGGAGAGTCGGAAGTGTCATCGCCACGGTCGGCTGCGACCTCGGCGACTCTTTCCTTGGCGACCAGAATGACTTCAGAGTTTTCGAGCTCCAGAGGGAAAAACGGGCTCTCGGCGTTGAACAGCTCCGAGACATCTTCCAGCTCGAAGGGGCGATACGAGGAGAAATGAATGAAGACACTGCCGCGCAGCTCCTCGCCGCCAAGCATCGTGAGAATGACCGCCTTTTGGGTCGTCTCGATGCGGTAGAGATTCGCGCTGTCACTTGTCAGTTGCATGGGCACGCGCGATGGGTTTGGCGTGATAACTTCGCTCGGCATTAAGACTGTTTCCGGAGCGCGCGAGTCACGCGCGAGCTGCGCAATTCCGGGCTTGATTTCTCGAAAAAAACCGCCTGTGACCGTGCACACAAACATGATATCGGCGTCTACTAGTCGCAGCGCGTTTCGTGTCTTACTTTCTCGTGTCCTCAACGGTGGATAGTCGATGAGTTTCTTCGTCCCGCCACAGCGGAAGACCTACGATGTGTGCATCGTGGGCTCGGGCGCCGGTGGTGGAATGGCAGCGTATGTTCTGGCGCGCGCTGGCGCGAACGTACTCCTACTCGAAGCGGGTGGTCCGTGGGACAACACCCGTGATTCGCAGATGCTCAAGATGCCCTACGAGGCGCCGCACCGCGGAGCCTCCACCCGGGACCGTCCCTTCGGCGAGTTCGACGCGTGCGTCGGAGGCTGGGACCTCGAGGGCGAGCCGTTCACGAAGGCCGAGGGAAGCGATTTCAGATGGTGGCGCGCGCGCATGGTCGGGGGGCGGACCAACCACTGGGGCAGGATCTCGCTTCGCTTCGGTCCCGACGATTTTAAGGGTAAGACTCAGGACGGCCTTGGTGACGACTGGCCAATCGGATACTCAGACATAGCTCCGTACTACGATCGCATCGACAAGCTCATTGGAGTTTTCGGAAACAACGACAACTTGCCGAACCATCCTGGGGGATATTTTCTCCCTCCGCCGAAGCCGCGTTGTTATGAGCTGATGATCAAGGACGCGGCTGACAAACTCAACATCACCTGCGTCGCCGGACGGATGTCGGTGATCACCAGAAACCTCCATGATCGGCCGGCGTGCCATTACTGCGGTCAGTGCGGCCGCGGCTGCATCACGAACTCGAATTTCTCGTCGACCAACGTCCTGATCGCGCCAGCACTCAAAACCGGAAAGCTGACGCTTCTCACGCACGCGATGGCGCGCGAAGTCACGCTGAATAATCGCGGACTCGCGACCGGCGTCACCTACATCGACACCAAGACCGGCGGCGAGTCGCACGCGGATGCTCGCGTAGTCGTGCTCGCGGCGAGCGCGTGTGAGACGGCGCGCCTTCTTCTCAATTCGAAATCAGCGAGCTTTCCGAACGGACTCGCGAATTCGAGCGGCGTCGTCGGGAAGTATCTCACGGATACAACCGGAACCGGAGTCGGTGGCTTCATCCCGAAGATGGTGGATCACATCCCACACAATGAGGACGGAGTTGGCGGCGGCCACATCTACATGCCGTGGTGGGCCGACAACAAGAAGCTGGATTTCCCACGCGGATATCACATCGAGGTCGGGGGCGGTCTCGAGCCGCCGAGTTACGGGTTCATGGGAGGAATCCAGCAATACCCGACTGGCGGCGGCTACGGCAAGTCCTTGAAGAACGACTATCGCCGGTACTACGGGGCGTCGGTTTACTTTGCGGGCCGCGGCGAGATGATCCCCAACGAAAACAGCTACTGCGAGCTCGATCCCACAGTGAAAGACAGATATGGGATTCCGGTTCTCCGCTTTCACTGGAAGTGGAGCGACTACGAGTACAACCAGGTTCGTCACATGCAGCAGACCTTCAGGGCCCTCGTTGACGAGATGGGTGGTCAGGTCTTCGACAGGATGCCCGATCGCGACAAGGGATATGGTATCGCTACTGGTGGCGAGATCATCCACGAGCTCGGAACCGTGCGCATGGGCGACGATCCCGCCACATCAGTTCTGGATCGAAACTGCCGGGCGCACGACGTCAAGAACCTTTTCGTCACAGACGGCGGTCCGTTCGTCTCGCAGGCGAACAAAAATCCCACCTGGACCATTCTCGCGCTCGCGATGCGAACCGGTGAGTTCATCGCACAGGAACGAAACAGGGGGACGCTCTGATGTCCGAAAATCAAAACTCAAAGTCGGCCGACACCCACACCCCGGAGATGTCCGAGGCCGCCCCGAAGGAAATCACCCGCCGCAAAGCCGTGCAGCTCTTGGCTGGTATGCCCGTCGCAGCAGCGCTCGTTTTTCCGACAACTGATCTCGAGAAAGCGTGGCGGTTTGTCGAGACGACGCGCGGACGCGGAATTGCATTTGCGCCGCGCTTCTTCACTCCGGCTGAATACCGGACCGCTGGAATACTCGCGGACATGATCATCCCGCGTGACGATCGCTCCGGAAGCGCCACGGATGCAGGCACGATCGAGTTCATGGACTTCATGCTCATGGAGCGCCCGAACAACCAGAAATGGATGCGCGCGGGCCTCGCCTGGATCGATGCACAATCCCAAAGCCGCTTTGGCAAACCCTTCGCCGATGCCAGCGCCACGCAGCGCGAACAGATATTGAATGACATCGCGTGGCCTGCGCGCGCACCAGCCGCGATGTCCGACGGTGTCGAATTCTTCAACAGGTTTCGCGATTTCACGTCGTCCGGATTCTGGTCGAGCCGCATTGGCGTCAAGGATCTTCACTACATCGGCAGCACGTTCAATCCCAACTGGAACGGCTGTCCGCCGGAGGCGCTCGCGAAACTGGGCGTCACCTACGCGAAGTTCGATCCGAGCAAGCTGCGTCTCACCCCTGAATGACCTTCGATTGCGGTAGATCTTCCGGAGAAAAAAAGAAATGAGTGGCGAGCGCCTCGGTATCGGATTCGTCGGCAGCGGGTTCAACGCGCGATTTCACATCCAGTCTTTCACCGGCGTCCGTGACGCAGACATTCGCGGTGTCTGGAGTCCGAACGAAAAAAACGCGGCTTCGAGCGCTGCTCTTGCGCGCCAATACGATGTTGGTGAGGCTCGCCCCTACAAGTCCATCCGTGACATGGTTGCGGATCCAGCGATCAACGCACTCTGGTTGTGCGGACCGAACAACGCTCGCATCTCCAACGTCGAGGAGATTGTGGCAGCGATCAAGAGCGGCGCCGGTACGCTACGAGGCCTCGCATGCGAGAAGCCGCTCGCGAGAAATGTTGCCGAGGCAAAGAAGGTCGCCGAACTGGCGAAAAGCGTCGGACTCAACACCGGTTATCTGGAAAACCAGCTCTTTGCGCCCGATATAACCCGCGGGCGCGAATTGATTTGGGCGAGGGGTGCCGCCCTCACCGGCCGGCCTTATCTTGCGCGCGCCGCGGAGGAGCACAGTGGCCCGCACATGCCCTGGTTCTGGCAAGGCTCGCTGCAAGGCGGCGGCGTCCTCAACGACATGATGTGTCACTCTGTCGAAGTCGTGCGACAGCTTCTGACCAAACCTGGCGACCCGCGCTCGTCGATAAAGCCGCGTCGCATCAGCGCCCACATCGCGTCGCTCAAGTGGAGCAGGCCTGAGTACGCGAAGCGATTGTCGCAAACGATGGGGAAGGAAGTTGATTATACCAAGCGTCCGTCTGAAGACTTTGCCCGCGCGACGATAGAGTACGAATCTGAAGCGGGCGAGACGTTGGTGGGCGAGGTAACCACCTCGTGGAGTTTTATCGGCGCTGGATTGCGGCTTTCGGCGGAGCTGCTCGGACCCGAATATTCTCTTTCATGGAATACTCTGGACAGCAGCCTCAAAATGTTCTTCAGCAGGGAAGTGCAGGGCAAAGCAGGCGAAGATCTCGTCGAAAAACAGAACGCCGAGATGGGCTTGATGCCCGTGGTCGCTGACGAGGCGGCGGCGTATGGCTATACGGCGGAGAACCGCCATATGACGCGAGCATTTCTCCATGGCGAGAAGCCGATGCTCACATTCGACGACGGTCTCGAGGTCGTCCAGATCCTCATGGCGGCCTATATGAGCGCCCAGAAAGGACAGACACTGGAGTTTCCGCCCGACGGCCTGGATTCCTTCCAGCCGGACGTCGCCAAGGGGAATTGGAGGCCGTAGCCTGGACTACGGCTGAGTTTAGCCCCATATTCAGGGCCATAAGTCGGTGGCACAACCAATGCTAACTGATGAGGTTGTCGCCGCTTCCCTGGATCACAATGAAAAAGACAAGTCTGCTCTCCGCCTCGGTTCTTCTCCTCGCAACGGTTGCCTGCACGGCCGAGCGTGCTCTCGCACCTCGGACGCAACCTTCATCGACAGCGACGAGCTTCAGCTCGCAGGTTGCGCAGGTGCCACTGCTGTTCATCGTCGATGGTGTTCGCTATCCGAAGGACCAGATTCCTGCTTTGAGCGCGGATCAGATCTCGGCAGTACGCGTCGTAAAGGGTACCGCTGCTTTGAAGCAGTACGGAGCCGACGCGTCGTACGGAGTGGTCATCGTTACCACTAAGCAGGCAAGCGCGCCCCGCTCCTGATAGTATCGTAGAACCGGTTGGCCGCGGAGGAAAAAAAAGGGCACCCGAAGGTGCCCTTTCGAATATCCAGAAGTGTCAGCTGCTATTTCGATGCGAGTTTTTCCCCCCTTTGCGCATCGACTCGTGATTCTCTGATTTTCCGTATCCGCCGCCTCCAGGTTTTTCGCCGCCGCCGTGAACCTTGTTCACTGTAGCCCATCCACGACGCTCGGCTTCCTCCTTAGGCACACCGCGGCTCTCGTATCCTTCCTCGATGTGCTGCTCCTGTCGCTTCTCTTTGTCTGTGTATTTGGATTTGTCCCCGCGTGGCATTTCATCCTCCTTGATGATCACTTCCAAAATCATGCAGACGCCGTACCGGCGTTGGTCAAAAATCGCGAACGGGTAGCAGGGGCGTGCTCCGGTCTGCATTTTGGTGTTCTCGATGACCTCACCATTCGAGCGCCCCGCGCCGGGACGCCTGCCCCCGCTGCCTCGATCCCTCCGCCGGATCATGATCTGGATCGTTGGCGCTCTGTTCGTCGCGCTCATCGTCATTCCGTGGCTTGCGAGCTTTGCGACCGACTGGCTGTGGTTCACGGAGGTGGGATTTCGGCCGGTTTTTTCGACATCGCTCATCTGGAGAATTGGCCTCTTCGTCTTCGGAGGGCTGGTCGGCTTTGGGTATTTCTACGGAAACGTGAGGATCGCTCGTGGCGCCGGGACCGGATTTCCCGTGCTGTACGTGAATCGTGGGGACGGCGTCAACGTCGATCTCTCACGAAGCTTCACGAAGCTGCTCCTGCCCGTGGCGCTCGTGCTGGGATTTATCACTGCAGTCTCCGCATCGGCCTCGTGGATGGAAGTTCTTAAGGCAATCAACGGCGTGCCGGTCGGGACACGTGATCCTTTGTTCGGCCGGGACATCTCGTTTTATCTGTTCCAGCTGCCGCTGATCTCGGAAATACTCGGCACGCTTATAACGCTGACGTTCCTCTCGCTCGCCGCGGCCGCGCTCATGTATTGGTTGCGGAACGATCTCATCCTTCCGCCACGGCGTGCGGCGGCCAAGCCAAAAGCCGCGCGGCACCTTGGGTTCCTGCTCGTCTTTCTTTTTCTGCTGCTCGGTGTGAGGCATTGGGTGGTGGGAACGGCGAGTCTTCTTTACTCGACCACCGGTCCACTGCTTGGCTCGAGTTACACCGACGTGCGAGTCGCGTTGCCCGGATTGTATGTGACCGCGGTCGCCGCTTTCCTGGCGGCGGTGTGGGTCGTCGCTGGAATCGCGCGCGGCAAGCTCGTATGGAATGCTGTGTGGTCGATCGTCTTCTACGCGGTCGTGAGCGTCCTGGCGCGCGGGCTCATTCCCGCTGCGTATCAGAAGCTAATCGTGTCTCCGAACGAGCTCTCGCGCGAAGCGCCATACCTCAGGAATCACATCGTAGCTACGCGGCAGGCGTGGGGAATCGAGGATGTGGAGTCGCGCGATCTTTCCGGAGAAGTGCAGCTCACGCTCGCCGACATCAAGGCGAACGCGGCGACTGTGGACAACGTGCGTCTTTGGGAGCGGCCGCTCCTTCAGCAGACTTTCAGTCAGCTCCAGGAAATTCGCACGTACTACGACTTCGTTTCAGTCGACGACGACCGATACACCATCGACGGGAAATACCGCCAGGTTCACGTCGCTGCGCGCGAGCTCAATTCAGAATCGCTTCCGACTCGCACGTTCATCAACGAGCGGTTGACTTTCACCCACGGGATGGGCCTCACCATGGCGCCCGTGAACCAGGTG
>DASQPS010000231.1:0-3941 GCA_035643845.1 Gemmatimonadaceae bacterium
TCGAAGACGGACTCTTTCCGCTGTCGCAGTCGTTCGACGACCCCCCGAAGCTCGAAGAAGAACGACGCCTCTTCTACGTCGGCATAACCCGAGCGGAGGAAAAACTCTTTCTCTCGTTCACAGAAATGCGCCGAAGAAACGGTGAGCTCCTCCCCTCGATAAAATCCAGATTCCTTCGCGAGATCGCTGGCGCAAACCTCGAGGAGAAGAAGACGCTGCGTGTAACAGCGATGGGGCGGAGTACTTCGTCCCGCAGCGAAGGGTTCCGTAGTGGCGCCTACCCCGCTCGGAGAACGCACGAGGTCCCGTCCTGGCGCAAGACGGCGATCGCGGAGGCGGAGCTTTCACAGGACGAGCCGCGATACGTGAAAGGAGAGCGGGTAAAGCACAAGCTTTTCGGTGACGGCTCGATCGCCGAGCTATCGGGCGTAGGGCGCGAGGTAAAAGCCGTCATCGATTTCGACGATGAGAACGTCGGGAGAAAAACGATTAAGCTCGCTTACACCACTCTCGAACGCGGTCAGGAATAAGGGTGCCGGTAACGAAGGACGACGTTCTTCACATCGCCGATCTCGCGCGGCTCGGCATCGATTCCGAGCACGCCGAAGCGCTGACGCGCGAGCTGAGTGGGATTCTTTCGCACATGGAAGTTCTGTCGAAAATCGATACCACCGGCGTCGCACTCACCGCTGACTCCGACGACGGAACTCCGTTGCGTCCTGACACGCACGTCGCTTGCGCAATTTCCGGCGCCCTTGGCTCGATTGCTCCCGCGATGCGCGACGGATTTTTCATTGTCCCGCGTCTCGCAACCCACGAGGATACGACCGAGAGCGGAGCTTGACCGTCGACCCGGTGCAGGGCGCTGGCGGAGGTAGCGTCGACTACACGAAGCTGGGCGCAGCCCAGTTGTCGTCCGCCGTACGTGCTGGGGAAATCGCTCCGGAAGATCTTGTGCGGTCGTCGTTCAAACGTGCTGCCGACATTGGCGCCGGACCCGATCAGCTCAACATCGTGCTCCACTCCGATGAAAAGTCGAGCCTTGATGAAGCGTCGCGCTTCCGCACGCGAGTGGAGAGCGCGGCCGATGTGGGGATTCTCGCGGGCATTCCGGTGGCGATCAAGGACAACATCGCCTCCCTCGGCCTTCCGACAACCTGCGCATCCAGGATTCTCAGAGGATACGTAAGCCCTTTCGAGTCGACCGCTGTGAACAGACTCCGCGCTCACGGCGCGATTGTCGTGTCCAAGACGAACATGGACGAATTTGCGATGGGCTCGTCGACAGAAAACAGCGCCTATGGCCCCGCGCGAAATCCGGTAGATGTTCGCTGCGTTCCCGGCGGATCCTCGGGAGGATCCGCCGCTGCGGTCGCGGCTGGAATCGTACCCATCGCACTCGGTTCCGAAACCGGTGGCTCTGTCCGACAGCCCGCCGCTTTCTGCGGAGTTGTCGGAGTGAAGCCGACGTACGGACGCGTGAGCCGTTATGGACTGGTCGCGTTCGCGTCGTCGCTCGATCAGATCGGTGTGCTCGGTCGCACAGTCGACGATGCTGCGATCGGACTCGAGACAATCGCGGGGTTCGACCCGATGGATTCAACAAGCGCTGACGTCGAGGTCCCCATCTATCGTTTATCGGCGCTTGGGAAACCGGCTCCCGCCGCTCGCGATCCCAACACCGAAGCGATGCGTATCGGTCGGAGCCCAGTTCCGCTACCGCCGCCGCCCGGACCCACCACTCTTGAGGGAGTGGTGATCGGCAAACCTCGGGAATATTTCCCCGACTCTCTCGACGCAAGCATCAAAGACCTGTGCGAACGCGCCCTGGATCAGCTGCGGTCTATGGGCGCGACGATCCGGGAAGTGTCGCTGCCACAATCCCCTCTCGCGATCCCCGTCTACTACGTCCTTGCGCCAGCCGAGGCATCGTCCAATCTCGCGCGATTCGACGGAGTGCGTTACGGGCTGCGCGTCGACAACGGCAAGGGTCTCAAGGCAATGTACGAAGCGACCCGTTCGGAAGGATTCGGACCAGAAGTCACGCGCCGCATTTTGCTCGGGACTTACGTCCTTTCTGCGGGTTATTACGACGCCTACTATAAGAAGGCCCAGGCGGTGCGGACGATGATTGCGGAAGATTTCCGCGCGGTGTTCTCTGGCGGCATAGACGCGATCTTCACTCCGACCACGCCGACCACTGCGTTTCCGATTGGCGCGATAAGCGATCCGTACGAGATGTATCTGAATGACATCTTCACCGTCACCGCAAACCTCGCCGGGGTACCAGCGATCTCGGTCCCCATTGGCAGGGCACGAAACCTTCCTGTTGGTGGCCAAATCATCACAGCGCATTTCGACGAGTACACGATGTTCCGTGTCGCCTATGCTCTCGAGGCAGCGCTCGGGCCCGGTGCGCACCAATGAGTCGCGAGCGTTATGAGATGGTCGTCGGTCTCGAGGTGCACGTCCAGCTCAAGACGCGCACCAAAGCGTTTTGCGGATGCTCCACTGATTTCGGCGCGCCACCAAACGTAAATACGTGTCCAGTGTGCCTGGCACTCCCGGGAGCTCTGCCTGTCCTGAACGAGCACGCGGTGAAGCTCGCAACGGAGGCGGCCCTCGGACTCGGATGCAAGGTCAATCCGACTTCGATCTTCGCGCGAAAGAATTATTTCTATCCCGATCTGCCGAAAGGCTATCAGATCTCACAGTTCGACCAACCACTGGCTACCGGTGGGTCCCTCACGATCGGCAAGAGTGAAAGCGGCGCGGAGGTGAAGATCGGTATAACTCGCCTCCATATGGAGGAAGACGCGGGAAAATCGATCCACGACCGCTACCCCGGAGAAACCGCAATCGACCTGAATCGTGCGGGAGTTCCGCTGATCGAAATCGTAAGCGAGCCGGATATCCGGGCCTCTGCGGACGCGGGAGCGTATCTCCGCACTCTCAAACAGATCCTCCAATATCTCGATGTCAGCGACGTCAGCATGGAGGAGGGAAGCCTGCGGGTCGACGCGAACATCAGCGTGCGACCTATTGGTCAGACCAAGCTCGGAACCAAGACTGAAGTCAAGAACATGAACTCGTTCTCGGCGGTGGAGAAAGCGCTCGAATCTGAATTCACGCGTCAGTGTGCGGTGATCGACGCCGGCGGAAAAATCGAACAGCAGACTCTACTTTGGGATGGCGCACGTGAGACGGTGCGACCGAGCCGAAGCAAAGAGGGCAGCCACGACTATCGATATTTTCCCGAGCCCGACCTGAGGCCGCTATTGCTCGAGGAGAAGTCGTTGCAAAAGCTCCAACACGACCTTCCCGAGCTGCCCAATGAAAGAAAGAAGCGTCTGGTAACCGAGTACGGTTTGGCCGCAGGCGAAATAGAGCAGGTGACCTCGTCTCCGGCTCTGGCCGAGTATTTCGAGGCAGCGGCTCGTGGCTGCAGCGATGCGAAGACGGCTTACAACTGGGTAATGGGCGAAGTCCTGGCTGCGCTGCGCGTTTCCGGCGAGGACATCTCGCGCTTCCGCGTGCGACCGGCGGACCTCGCGCAGCTACTCAACCTCGTTCGCGACGGAACGATCAGCCACACCGCAGCAAAGCGTGTCTTCGCGCAGATGGTCGAGACTGGCAAACCGGCCGCCCAGGTAGCGGCGGACGAAGGGCTTCTACAAGTGGGCGACGAAGCCGCAATCGCCACTTGGGTCGATGAAGTTCTCGCCGAGCATCCGGAAGAAGCAACCCGATTTCGTGCGGGTGAAAAAAAACTGCAAGGGGTGCTCGTCGGGTTCGTGATGAAAAAATCCAAGGGGCGCGCCGACCCGAAGCGCGTGAATCAGTTGCTGTCGGTGCGCGGAGGATAAAGGGGCTCGGGAAGCTTCATCGCGTAGTGAAGCTTGCTCGGCGGCATCCCGAAATGATTCTGCGCCTGCTCGAGT
>DASQPS010000232.1:0-7319 GCA_035643845.1 Gemmatimonadaceae bacterium
GGACGTCGCGCGACGAGTCGCGGGCGAGAATCCGCATCTGTACTTCGAGATCCAATCTCTCAACGAGTACGGCGAATCGGCGCTAGCGGGTCTCCGTTCGGCGGTCGAACGCTTGAGCAACGCCGTCGCAAGCGGTAACGAGGCCGAATTCACCTCGTTGATGGGCCGCGGGACGGAGTATGTGCGGGAAGCGGGAGGCGGAGGCGGGAAGCGGGAGGCGCGTAACGACCGCCCCAGGAAAAGTCTGGGAGATTCCAACTAACATCTGACCTCTACTCCGCTACCATCCCGGATCCCGTTCTTTGCATTGCCGTTCTGGCATGAACCTCGCCTTTTGTCGAGTCACCCTCGAGTCGAGTACGCGGCGACGATGTCAAAAAAGGACAAAACCAAAAGGAAATCGGAGCGCGCCGACGGCCAGAAGCGCCGTTTCACCCCGCTAACCGAGCTACCATCTTTTTCGAAAGAGGACGACGACGGCCTCTACAACATCGTCATCGAAACCCCAAAAGGCTCGCCCAACAAGCTCGCTTACGACCCCGACCTCGGCGCGTTCAAGCTCAAGGCGGTCCTTCCTGAAGGCTCGAATTTCCCGTTCGATTTCGGGTTCATCCCAAGCACTCTCGCCGACGACGGAGATCCGCTCGATGTCCTCGTCCTGATGGATCATCCTCTAGTGCCGGGATCGATCGTGCCGTCACGTTTGATCGGCGTGATCGACGGCAAGCAGACCGAGCGCGATGGCGACACCGAAGAGAACGATCGCCTCATCGCGGTATCGCCCGAATCGGCGACCTACCAGAAGACGAAGAACATCTCCGACCTTCCGCGCGAGCTGGTCGAGCAGGTCGAGCAGTTCTTCATCAACTACAACGACCAGCGCGGAAAGAAATTCGTCCCGAAGGGCCAACACGGCCCGAAGCGCGCCGAGGACCGTGTAGATCAGGCGCGGAAAAACTTCAGGAAACGCTAGCGGTCTCTTCGGCGGCGGCCCCAACCACGGCTGGCAGGCTGAACGAGAATGTACTTCCCTGATCGGGCTTGCTCTCCACCCAGATCTTCCCGCCGTGCGCCTCGACGAGCTCTTTCACAATCGCGAGCCCAAGTCCGACTCCACGACGATCGTCCTTTCGTGCTTGCCAGAAATTGTCGAACAGGTGGGATATGTTAGCGGCCGGAATTCCCGGGCCGTTGTCCGTCACCTGGAAAACAACCTGCTTTTCCTCCGGACTCGCGCACAATTTGATCGTCCCCTTCGGCGGCGTGAACTTGATCGCGTTTCCGACGAGATTGCCAACGATCTGCGAGACCCGCGTTGGATCCGCACGGACGGTCGCGCCATCGGCGACGACCGTCTCCAGCGTCAGATGATGCTGCGCCGCCAGCGGCCGGAAAGTTTCCTCGGCCTGACGAATGATGGAATCGACGCTCACTTCTTCGACTGAAAGTGAGAGCTTTCCCGCTTGTAGTCTGACGGTATCGAGCAGATCGTCGATGAGCCGGTTCATCTGCTTCGCTGCGCGCATCCCGATCTGGAGCATGTCGCGCCTGCGCTCAGGCGACAGACTTTCCTCGAACAGCAGCTCGCCGGTCATCAGGATGAGATTGAGCGGATTCCTCAAGTCGTGCGCGACGACACCAAGCACGTCTTCACGCGCATGCGCGAGCATCTCAGCGCTCCGTCGCTTGTCGCGCTCGGCTTCGTAACTCCGCGCGCGATAAAGCGCGGTTGCGGCACTCTGCGCCAACAGCTTCGTGAAAGTCCTGTCCGCGGCGCCGAGGGCGTACGCGTCCTTGAAGTGCAGAGCGAGCACGCCGACAGTTTCTCCTTCATGAATGAGGGGCGCCGAAATGTAGGTTTGCATGTCGGCGAGATCGCTCAATCCAGCAAAGGTGTCGCCGAACTGCTTCCGAAACTCCTCCGGCGATTCAGCTGCTACCATCTCGCCTTTTCGAAACGATTCGGCGATCGGGATCTTGCTGTCGGGGGCAAGGTTCGCGAGTGATGCCTCGAGCTCCGCGGTTACGCCGTAGGTGCCGAGCAGACGAAAGCGCCCGCCTTCGACAGACAACAGCACCGCACGGGCAGCCTCGACAACTGCGAGCCCCATTCCGAGCACAACGTTGGTCACCTGGTCCACCGAGCTGGTCTCGGATAAAGCAGTAGTGACCTCGAGCAGCCGCGTCGCGCGCGTCGCGACGCGTTGGACCTCCTCGTTGAGGCGCTCGAGTTGGATGGCGCGTGATTCTGCCACGATGCGCGCGCGGATCACGGCGCGCATCGTCAATATGATGGTTACGGCGACAGCGAGCAGCGCCGCGATTGCAATGACAGTGGCTGTCATGTGTCAGTCTTGGTCAAATGAGTCGTGCGCGTGCACATCGATTTTAGCTCTCGGAACGACGTCACTCAAGACCGCATTGATCGATAGTGCACCGGCGCATTGACCGTGGCGGGCGCTAGTGTCATTTTCGAACACCTTTACCAACTCGCGATGACACTAGTCGTTATCCTCGTAATCGTCGTTATTCTCGTTCTCGCAGCGGTTGGTCTCTACAATCGGCTCGTCTCGCTCCGAGTGCGCGCTCAAAACGCGTGGTCGGACATCGATGTCCAACTGAAGCGGCGAGCGGATCTCGTACCGAATCTGGTTTCGACCGTTAAGGGTTACGCGGCGCACGAACGCGAAACCCTCGATGCGGTAACGCAGGCCAGAACCAAAGCGGTTGCCGCGCAAAGTGCCGGCCCCGCGGCGCGCGCCGACGCCGAGGCTGGGCTTACCAACGCCCTACGGGGACTCACCGTTGCGGTGGAAGCGTATCCGCAACTCCAGGCCTCGGGAGGGTTCCGCGATTTGCAGGCGCAGCTCGCATCGATTGAAGACGCGGTGCAGAACTCGCGGCGTTATTACAACGCTGTCGTCCGCGATTTCAATACGGCGATATCGACCGTCCCCTCGAACTTGATTGCTGTTCCGATGGGCTACAAGGAGCTCGAGTTCTTCGAGGCCGCAGCCGCGGATCGAGAGCTGCCAAAGGTGAGCTTCTAGACGCGTCGCTTTTTGGTCCAGCAATGAAAAAGCTTGCGAGCACCGGACGCGCGCTTCTCGTCTTTGCGCTTATCGTGTCCGGTTCGACTCCGTCCGTCGGTGCGCAGGGAACTTCGATACGGATCCGCGACTTCGGCGCTTTGCTCACCGTCCAGCCCGATGGCGCGACCAACGTCGTCGAAACTCTGACGATTGGCTTCACCGGCGAATGGCACGGCATTAATCGCGACCTGTTGCTGCACCACAACACGGCTCAGGGCCGTGCGACGAAGTTGGCGATCGACAATATCGATGTGACCGATTCGGACGGCACGCCCCTCCGAGTCGAGAGACAAAGCCAGGACAACGGTTGGACACTGCGCCTCAAGGTTTACATTCCCGGAGCAATCGACGCGAACCGCACTGTCGTGATCCGGTATCGCGTTCGCAACGCGATCCGGTTCTTTTTCGCGGACAGCGACGTCGGCGCCCTCGACGAGCTTTACTGGAACGTCACCGGCAATTCCTGGACGATGCCGATCGACGAAGCGCATGCGCGCGTCATTCTCCCGACCGGCGTGATTCCGACGCAGACAGCGGTTTACACCGGGAGCGCTGGCTCGCGAGAGCGCGATGCAACGATCGTCAAGAGCGCCAACGAGGTGGGTTTCACACTCAACCACGGGCTCGGGCCCTATCAGGGCATGACCGTGGCGGTCGGCTGGCCGGCGGGCCACATCTCGTCAAGGCCCAGTGAATCCACAGAACGGCTCGTCTCGATCGTTCGCTATTGGCCGGTCCTGATTCCGTTTCTGATCGGGATTTTTGCGTACAGAGCGTGGAATGCGCGCGGTCGGGATCCCGAAGAGCTCTCCTACGTCGTGCACTACGAGCCAATCGCAAAGCTCTCCCCCGCCGAGGCGGGTACGCTCATCGACAATGACGCGGGTATGGAAGACATCACTGCGACTCTCGTCGACCTCGCTGTACGCGGATATGTCCGCATCGAGGAAATCACCGAGAAGCATCTGCTCGGCCTCACATCAAGCACCGACTACATCTTTCACATACTGAAGCCGAGCACCCAGTGGAGCGATTTAGCGCCTCACGAACAGCGCTACCTCGACGGACTCGCCGCCGCGGCGCCGCTCGACGAAACGACAGTGAAGCTGTCCGACTTGAGGAACAAGTTTTACAAATCGCTGGGCGGAATTCGCGACGCGATCTACGACACTCTAGTCGCGAAAGGCTTCTATCAGACGCGTCCCGACAAAGTGAAAAGCGCATGGACGGTGGCGGGGATGTTCTGCCTGGTGACCGGATTCTTTCTGACGATAATTAGCGTTTCACGCGCGTGGACACTGATTGCGCCCGTAGCGATCGGTTTCGCGGCTGTAGCTTCGGCTGCAGTCCTCATCTTCTTCGGATGGATAATGCCCGCGCGCACGATCGCGGGCGCGCGCGCACGCGAGGCTACGCTTGGCTTCAAGGAATTCCTTGGCAGAGTGGAGAGCGAGCGATACAGGCAGATGATCACCTCACCAGACTTGTTCGAGCGCTACCTCCCGTACGCGATGGCATTCGGCGTCGCCGACAAGTGGGCCCACGCCTTCGAAGGCATGCTCACCGAGCCTCCCACCTGGTACGTCGGCGGAACAGGCACTTTCAATCCGGTCAATTTTTCAACGCAGATGGGCACATTCTCCACCGCTGCGTCGAGCAGCATGGCTTCGAGCCCGGGCTCGAGCGGTGGTGGTTCGAGTGGCGGCGGAAGCGGCGGTGGAGGTGGAAGCGGATTTTAGAGAGCGCGCTTCAATTTGCGTAGTAATTTGCGCGTATGTTCCTTCCCGGCCACGTTTTCACAGCGCCCGACGGCGTTATCGGCTTCGATACCGGCGAATCTGTGTCGCCCGCTGCGGCTGCGGATTTCAGACGAAGCGGATACAGGTTTTGCGTGCGCTACGTTCGTCGCGACAAGCCGCACGCGTCTGCGCTCACTGCGACTGAAGCGCGGTCACTTCTCAGCGTCGGCATCGGTCTGATGCTTGTGCAGTACGTCGAGTCGGATACGTCCTGGATTCCCAGCGGGACCAAAGGCACCACCAACGGACGCGTCGCGGCGTCGGAGGCCGCAAAGCTCGGCGTTCCGTGGGGAGTGACCGTGTGGTGCGATCTCGAAGGCGTAGCCCGAGGCACTGGGTCGCAAAAAGTCATCGACTACTGCAACAACTGGCACCATTCCGTGAGCAGCGCCGGATATCTCCCCGGTTTGTATGTTGGCTATCACGCCGGACTCACTCCCACGCAGCTCTATCGCTCGCTGCGCTTCACGCACTATTGGGGTGCGTACAACCTCAACTCCGATCAGTATCCAGCCGTGCGCGGATTGCAGATGAAGCAGTCGCGGCGCACGTCGAATCTGGCGGCGATCTCCGGCATCGATTTTCAGGTCGACACGATCAGAGCCGACGCGCTCGGCGGCCATCCCACGCTGCTCGCGCCCGCGGGATGGCCGGAGCTTCCCTGAGCTAGATCACTTCGTCCGCGCGGGAAACGCGCCGCCGACGGATTTGTAAACGGCGACTAGCGCGACCGCCGCGGTAGTCCGTCCTTCCGCAAGCTGATTCTCCGCGTCGAGTAAGGTCCGCTCGGCGTCCAGCACCTGCAGAAAATCCGTCAATCCTGCTTCGAAGCGCTGCTTCGCGAGATCAGACGCGCGTTCGCTCGATTTCACCGCGTCTTCGAGTATGGCGAGACGCGCGTGCGCCCGGTCGTACGCGACTAACGATGACTCGCTCTCCTCGAGCGCGCGAAGAACCGTCGAGTTGTATTGGGCTTCTGCTTCCTGCTCGTCGGCCTGCGCAACCTGAACGCGCTCGCGGACGCGCCCGATGTCGAACAACGGAAAGGTCAGGACCGGACCGACGAGCAGTCGCGAATTGCCGCGCTTGAAAACTGAATCCGCGGAAGTCCCGACGTAGCCCGCCTGCGCAGACAGCGTGATGCGCGGCAAATACTCAGCGCGTGCCGCGCCGACGAAGAGAGATCTCGCGGCCAGCTGTCGCTCCGCCTGAAGAACATCCGGCCGATGACGAACGAGCTGATCTGGCGAGGCGACGTACAAAGTATCTGGCAACCGTGGAAGAACGCCCGAATCGATCAGCGCGGCGGGAAGTGCGTCCGGGGAACGGCCGAGGAGAACAGCAATCCGGTTCCGATCCTGCGCGATCTGGGACTCGAGAAGCGGCGTCGACGCGAGCGTCAGATACAGGATCGACTTCGCGCGCTCGGTGTCGAAGGCGGTTCCGCTTCCGGCACCGAGACGATTCTCCGTCAGCTTTACCGTCTCACGCTGATTGTTCGCGTTCTGCTGGGCGACGGCCAGCTGTCTCTGCGCGCCACGCAGCTCGAAATACGTTCTCGCGACTTCGGCGGCGACGGTGACCTGCATATCGCCCAGGCCTTCCTCCGAGGATTCCACGAGCGCCGACTGAGCTCTCACCCTTCTCCCGACTCTGCCGAACACGTCCAGCTCCCACGATGCATCGAACCCGACGTCCCACAGCTGCTGCGCAGGCAGCTGGCTGGTGAGTCCCGGAATCTGCGCGGCAGATTGCTGCACGCGCGACGCGCTACCGATGCCCGTCACCGTCGGAACGAGATCGAATGCCGCAAGTCGTTTCGATGCCCGGGCACTCATCACACGCGACTGTGCGACGCGCACATCCATGTTCGCGCGCTGCGCTTCACGCACGAGGCCTACAAGAACGGTGTCGCCGAGCTCGCTCCAGAAAGGAGCGGGCGCGACGGTGTGACTGAGATAAACCGCTTGCGCAGCTGAATCCGGAATCGCGGCGACTGGGACGTTCGCTGCCGCCGTCGCTCTCGCGACACCGTACGTTGCAGGAACTGGAACTTCAGAAGCGCGATATGCCGGAGTAGAGCACGCGGAAAATAGAACGACGGAAGTCGTCAGGAATTTCTTATACATGGTTGCCACCTCCACCCTCACTGCTTGCCGCCAACGGCGGAATCCATGGACGCAACGGCTGGACATCGTCGGGAATAGCGACCGGTTTGTCGCCGTGTGGTATCCCGCCTTTGTGTGCGGGCAGGTGCGCCTTCGCCGCCACGCCGCGAACGAGAACATAAAAGAGCGGTGTGAAGACGAGACCGAGGAAAGTCACGCCCAGCATTCCCGAGAACACCGCGATACCCATCACTCTCCGCATTTCGGCGCCCGCTCCACTCGCTATGATGAGGGGAACGACGCCCATGATGAAGGCGAAC
>DASQPS010000233.1:0-6490 GCA_035643845.1 Gemmatimonadaceae bacterium
CGATCGCCGACGTATCGTGGGCTTCGAGAAGGTACCTGACCCGCTGTCCGACGATCCAGTCGTCTCCGGGCACTGCGGTGTTGGCCTTCTCGAGATCACGGAGCAGCTCCGACCTCGCGCGACGGATACCTTTCCCTTCATCCGGGACGTTGTCGTCGTCAAAATTCGGATGCCATTCGCAGAACCGTCCCACGATCAGGCAGTGATCCGCAGTCCCGACGGAAAATCTCGGCAGCATCTGCCGCCGACGCCGCTCGAACTCTGCCTGCCGGTTACGCGCTCGATGCGAGATCTCCGCGGAATCAGCTACCGCCTGACTATTCCCGAGCGACGTCTGCTGAAGCCTTGTCTGGGCGAGCGAACCTTCAGACACAAGAGTGGCAAGCAGCACGACTGCACTTGCGCACGCACAGACGTGCGTTGCGCGGCGTGAGCTCACACCGCGCGCTGTATCAGAGAATGAGTGATTTGGCGTATGACAGCACACTGACCAGGATTGCCATCCGCAACATTGTTGCCCTCTAAATACTTATCGATGGAGCGAGGCTGCGCTACTGTCCAGGCAGGGAACCTCCGCTACTGCGTCACCTCGACGCCCACGTGTCTCCGAGCGAGTTGGAGGCGCCAGATGAAGAGGGCATACAGGATCAATGCAATCGGAATCGTCGGCTGCCCTTCTTTGAATTCGAAGATCCACCGCATCACGTCGAAGAGCAGTGAGTAAATGGTCAGCCAGAAAGCAAGCGTCAACAAGGACCGTTTCCGGAGTACAATGCCGATGCAGACGACGGCAAGCACGAATCCTACGATCTGCTCGATCCACCAAAGGCGCGTTTGCGCGGCCAGCGCAAATCGATCTACCGGTACCGCAAAAGCGTAAATCCAGCCGCCCAGGGTGAGCAGGATGATCGCCACCGCGACGACTGTTCGGAACAGGTCGGGAGGCAAACGGTCCGCCGGCTCTGGCGCGGCTACGGAAACGGGCGAAGTGGGATTCGTCATGTTCGGTATGGTTGAAGATGAGGATGAATCCAGAAGCGGTTTCCATGCCAGAGCTTGTCGGCGCGCACGGGGTCTATTTGCGCCCGCGACCGGCGACGATATTTCGCACCCGTGAAAGGAATCGGATTTTCTCTCGCCGCCCGGTGTGTGCTTCTCGCTTCTGCCAGCGTAGTGGCTCTTCGATCGACGGGCGCTCAAACAGACGAAATCCAGGTCTACACCGGTGAGCTAGCGGCGCCAGGAGAATTCAACCTCACTATTCACTCGAATTACACCCCGAACGGTCGGACCGTCGCGGACTTTCCGGGCGCTGTGGTCCCCCAGCACTCACTCAATGGAGCCTTCGAGTGGGCATACGGAATTACGAACTGGTTCGAAGGCGGCCTCTATCTCCCGGTATACACGATCACCCGCGATGGAAACGTTCTGTGGGATGGCGCCAAGCTCCGCGCGCTCTTCGCGGTGCCGCACGCTGAGTCGCGTCGATTTTTCTACGGCGTCAATTTCGAATTCAGCCGCAACTCGCGCGCGTGGGATCGCTCGCGCTACGGCGGCGAAATCAGACCGATAGTCGGCGCCCGCTCGGGTCGATGGGATTTGATCGCCAATCCCATACTCGACACATCGTTCGACGGCTTTAACCGGCTGGACTTCGCGCCGTCGGCAAGGCTTGCCTACAGCCCAAGCCCGTCCTGGGCCGCTGCGGTCGAGTACTACGGTGACTTCGGCCAGCTACGGGATTTCTCTGAAGAGGACCGCGCCGTCTTCGCGGTCGGCGATCATTCCGCAAAATTCCTGGACATCGAAGCGGGAATCGGCTTCGGACTTATCGACGCATCGGACAAACTGGTTCTAAAAACGATCTTCTCACACACGTTTTAGACAGCATCGTCCAATCGTGCTCCGCTACTTCAATCGTGCGCCCGCTAGTTCGGCAACCGCCGCAAGTGTCGTTTGCGCCGCGTTCAGTCCCAGCCGAAAATCCTTGTCGGAGAAAGTGGAGTACACGTCTATCGGTTGATGCCACGTCGGATTCCATCCGGTTCCCGTTTGCGCAAGACGCTCGTTCTCACGGAGGCTGATCGTCGGACACAAATCCTTGAATGGATCCGAATCAGTGTTGCTCATCCTGTTTCCCACTGCAGCAGGATAGTCCGTAGCATAGTGCTCGTTCGCTCGGCGAAACGTCCACGCCAATTTCTCGGACTCATCGGCAAGCTTTGACTCACCCGCGAACTCGACGTTCACGTCTGCTTCACGACGCTGCTCGCTGCTGACCTTTCCATCTGGGCCGGGCATTCCGTGATCCCACATCATCATGTCGTGCTGAATCATCCCCAGCCACTTCGGCTCTGGATATTTCCCCGAGCCCCGAGGATTCTCGACTCCTTGCAAGGACTGACGCTGATCGACGTAAGCCCTGGATCCATTGAGACCGGTCTCTTCGTTATTCCAGAGAATGAATCGAATCGATCTGTCCGTCGTAACGTCGGGTGAATTGAAGACCCTCGCGAGCTCCATCACCAGCGCCGTTCCCGAGCCATCGTCGTTGAGCGCCGCGCCGTATCCGTGGCCGTCCATGTGTCCGCCGACGATGTACATCTCGTTCGGGTGTACGCTGCCGACCTTCGTGCAGAATACTTCCTGGCGCTCACCCGGCGTGTCTGGCTCCATGTCGATTCTGCGGAGAGCGGTGTCCGGTTGCAGCAGCGGGTTCATATTCACGCCCGTTGGCGCAACATTGCCCTTGATGATGTTGCCGTAACGGTCATAGCGAATGCCACCTTTCGCTGATGCCGTCGGGGGTACAAACGGACGACGCGTTGGCAACGGAGGCAGGCCCTTTGCCGCGCGGGCGAGGCTGTCGAATCGGCGAGTGGAATCGTTTTGAACCTGCCGCCCGAGGAACTCGTAGGTGATTCGCTCCGTGTTGTTACAGCCGTAGCTCTTCAACTGCGCCTCGATCCAGTCAATCGCTGCTCTGTTGCGCGATGTCCCCTGACGCCTGTCGCCGAATCGCTGGAGTCCCCTCAGCGTCGCCTTGTACCGCTCGAGATCGAGCCGGCTTACCAACGTGCGAATCGTATCGTTCACCGCTGGAGGAGTGCTAACAGAGGCCGCCGTCTGACCCTCGGTCTTGGTCCCAATGATGAGGAAGGCGCACGCAAGAGCGAATTGGTAATACCGGCGCATGATCGTAGCTCCAGAGAACGTTGAAGAAGTAAACATCGCCCATCTCTCTTCGGTATCAGCCGCGTCCTTCGAGTGCGGTTTCGAGCGCGTTCCAGGCGAGCAGTGCGCATTTTACGCGCGCTGGGAATCGCGCTACTCCAGAAAGCGCGCGCAGTGATCCGAGCTGCGGATCATCGGCAACGGATGCATCGCCGAGCATCAGTTTGCGGAACTGCTGCCAGATCATTGTGATTTCCTGTTTGCTCTTTCCTTTGACCAGCTGCGTCATCATCGACGCCGACGCCTGAGAGATCGAGCAGCCGCGTCCGGAAAAGCGGAGATCACTGACCGCATCTCCGTCGAACGCCACCTGGAGATCGATTTCATCACCACAGAGCGGATTTCTCATCTCCACGCTGGCGTCGGCGTTCTCGAGAGTACCCTTGTTTCGCGGCCTCCGATAGTGATCCAGAATCACTTCCTGGTAAAGTGCCGACAGCTCGGCGGACATCTCAGGTCTCGACATATGAGAAGATCTCTCGCGCCTTGATGATTCCAGCTACCAGCGCGTCGACGTCACGCTCGTCGTTGTACAAATAAAATGACGCCCGCGCCGTCGCCGGGACATCGAGTCGACGCATGAGCGGCTGCGCACAGTGATGACCGGCGCGAATGCACACGCCCTCGCCGTCGAGTACGGTTGCCAGATCGTGCGGATGAACATCACTCATCGTAAAGCTGACCACTCCGCTGCGACGTGCAGGCGCGGGTCCGTAGATCTGCAGACCGTCGATTGCCGTCAGTCTCTCTTGAGCCAGCGACATCAGCGAACGCTCATGAGCAATCACACTGTCCATTCCGATTTCATTCAGGTACTCGACCGCGGCTGCCAAACCCACTGCGTCGGCTGCATTGGGAGTGCCTGCCTCGAATTTGTGCGGCAGAACGTTCCAGGTCGTGCGCTCGTCACCCACGAACTCGATCATGTCGCCCCCGGTCTGGTACGGCGGCATTTTTTCAAGCGTCGCGCGCCTGCCAATCAACCCGCCGATTCCCATCGGCCCAAGCATCTTATGTCCGCTGAATGCATAGAAGTCGACTCCAAGCGCGTCGAACGAAACCGGCATGTGTGGCGCACTCTGCGCGCCGTCGCAGACAGTCACTGCGTTGGACTCGCTGTGAACCAACTCCACGATTTCGCCCACCGGATTGATCGTGCCCAGAGCGTTGGAGACGTGGTTGAACGCGACGACTTTCGTCCGTGAAGTCAGAAGCTGCCTCAGGCAATCGAGATCGAGACGCCCGTCGCTGGTCAACTCGCAGACCTTGAGTTTCGCTCCTTTCTCGAGAGCAAGCTGCTGCCACGGGACGAAGTTCGCATGGTGCTCCAGCGCGGTCACGATGATCTCGTCTCCCGCCCGGACGTTCGCATGTCCCCATGCGCTCGCAACGAGGTTTAGCGACTCGGTCGTCCCGCGAGTGAAGATCAGGCAATCCGGATCAGCGACACCGAGGAACTGCGCGATGCGAGTCCGCGCCTGCTGGTAACACTCGGTGGCGCGAACCGACAATGCGTACGCGCCACGGTGAGGATTTGCGTTGCTGGTCTCGTAGAAATCCGTAATTGCATCTAGAACCACCTTCGGTTTCTGGGAGGTCGCGGCGGAGTCGAGGTAGTGGAGTCCTGGATTGCTCGCGAGGAGGGGGAAATCGCCGCGTACGTTCATGGCACGCTCACCGCGGACGCCTCGTATCTGCCGTCAATTCGCTTGCAGCGTGGCCCGACGAGGATGGTGTCTCCGTCGAGACGAACCTGAAACACCGGCAGCGGACTTGTGGCAGGTACCTGCTTGACCTCGCCCGTTTGAGAATCGTACCGCGCGCCGTGCCATGCACACTGGAGCGTCCCGTCCGGAAGCAGGTCTCCAAGCGACATCGAAAAATGCTCGTGGGTGCAGATATCACTCACAGCAGAAATGCGGTGGTCGTGGCGAATCAGGCATACCGCTTCACCCGTCGAACGAACGCGCTGCAAAAGCATTCCTTCACCCAGGTCGGCCACCGAAGCAACCGGCTCGAACTCGGAATCGGCTCCGGTCGACTTGAAAACCGCGCTGGAATCCCCGCTCATACGGTCGCTCCAACATACGCAAGCTGGGGTGCAGCGCTCATATGCTAACCCGCCTAAGTGCTGACGAGACAACGGGATAGAGAGACAGGTGTTCGCTTGACTATCCCGACAGAATTGCTTTAGATTGAATCTACGAAGGGAAGTACGGAAACGCCAAGGAGTCGAATGAGCTCGGGAATCGAGGCGCTGGTCAATCGCGAATACGCGTATGGGTTCGTCACGGACATCGAGACGGACACCGTCCCGCCCGGACTCAATGAGGACATAATCCGCCTCATTTCAGCCAAGAAAAATGAGCCCGCCTTTATGCTCGAGTGGCGGCTCAAGGCGTATCGCCGCTGGCTCACGATGAAGGAGCCGCACTGGGGCAATGTCAAATATCCGCCAGTCGATTACGACTCCCTCGTCTATTACTCGGCGCCAAAAAGTGTCAAGCCACTCCAGAGTCTCGACGAAGTCGATCCCGAGTTGCTCCGCACTTACGACAAGCTCGGCATCTCACTCACCGAACAGAAATTCCTGTCCGGCGTAGCAGTCGACGCGATTTTCGACAGCGTTTCCGTCGGCACGACGATGAAGGAAGAGCTCTCGAAGCACGGAATCATCTTCTGCTCGTTCGGTGAGGCCGTCCAGAATCACCCGGATCTCGTCGAGAAGTACCTCGGCACCGTCGTTCCGCACAGCGACAACTTTTTTGCTGCTCTGAACGCCGCTGTCTTCAGCGACGGATCATTCGCCTATGTGCCGAAGGGCGTCAAATGCCCTATGGAGCTCTCGACTTACTTCCGCATCAACAGCAGGAACACAGGTCAGTTCGAGCGCACTCTCATCATCGCCGACGAAGGCGCATCAGTGAGTTATCTCGAAGGCTGCACCGCGCCTAAGCGAGACGAAAACCAGCTGCACGCCGCGGTCGTCGAGCTGATTGCGCTCGATAACGCGTCGGTGAAGTACTCGACGGTGCAGAACTGGTACGCGGGAGATGCCGAGGGAAAAGGCGGCATCTACAATTTCGTCACCAAGCGCGGAAAAGCCGCAGGTGTGAACTCGAAGATCTCGTGGACCCAGGTCGAGACTGGGTCAGCGATCACGTGGAAGTATCCAAGCGTGATTCTCCAGGGCGACAACTCAGTCGGAGAGTTCTACTCGGTCGCTGTAGTTAATAAGAAGCAGCAAGCCGACACT
>DASQPS010000234.1:0-3109 GCA_035643845.1 Gemmatimonadaceae bacterium
CCCGTCGTCTACGCGTCTGCGAGAGAAGGCGTAGCGACGATGGATATGGATGTCCCCCCCGTGGATCTTTCGCCGCTCTTTGACGCGATCATCAAGCACGTTCCCGCTCCGCCGAGCGACGCCGACAGCCCGTTCCAGATGCTCATCTCTACGATCGATCACTCGCCCTACCTCGGAAGACTCGGAATCGGCCGCATCGAGCGCGGTACTGTTCACGTCGGTGATGCCGTCGCGCTCCTTCCGCTCGACGGGTCGCAGAAGGTCGAGCAGTCGCGAGTGACGAAACTCTTCGCGTACGAGGGTCTGGAGCGCCTCGAGGTCCCGGCCGCGTCGGCTGGCGAGATCGTTGCTCTCGCCGGGCTCGAAGGCGTGGAGATTGGTCTGACCGTCGCGGATACCGAGCATCCCGAGCGTCTCGCCGGGATCTCTGTCGAGGAGCCCACTATCTCGGTCGACTTCCTCGTCAACAACTCGCCGTTCGCCGGAAGGGAGGCAAAGTTCGTCACGTCTCGCCAGGTTCGTGAGCGCCTGTATCGCGAGCTCGAGAGAAACGTGGCGCTGCGAGTGGAAGACACCGAGTCGACCGACACCTGGACGGTCTCGGGTCGCGGCGAGCTGCATCTCACCATTCTGATGGAGACGATGCGGCGCGAAGGGTACGAGTTTCAGGTCTCGCGTCCGCGGGTCATCACGCGAGAGGGGCCGAATGGACAGCGGCTCGAGCCCTACGAGGAGCTTGCGATCGATGTTCCGGAGGAATTCCTGGGCGTAGTCATCGAGAAGCTCGGACCTCGCCGCGCCGCGATGCTGGAGATGAAGAATCCGGGGCAGGGAATGGTCAGGCTCCTTTATAGAATCCCGGCGCGAGGACTTTTCGGGTACCGATCCGAATTCCTCACCGACACCCGCGGAACTGGAATAATGCACCATCGGTTTCTCGAGTACGGACCGTGGGCGGGTCCATTGGCGGGCCGCATGCGCGGAACGCTGGTGTCGATGGAGGGCGGCGTGATAGTTGCCTTTGCGCTTGCAAATCTCGCAGAGCGCGCTACCCTATTTGTTGCTCCGGGTGATGCGGTTTATGAAGGGATGCTTGTGGGAGAGAATTCGAGACCGGGCGACATGGACGTGAATCCGACGAGAGAGAAGAAGCTTACCAACATGCGGTCCAAGGCGAGCGACGAGAACATCCAGCTCGAGCCGCCGCGGGAGTTGACGCTGGAAGGGGCGCTTGAGTATATCGAGGAAGACGAGCTTATAGAGGTTACGCCGCAGGCGATAAGACTGCGGAAACGCTTCCTCAGTGCTAACGATCGAAAGAAGTTGTCACGCGAGGCGAAGCGCGAGCGCGCTTCGGTCTAACAACCAGGAGATCACGGTAATGTGCGCCATGCTGGAGTCCGCGGGGAGTTTCCCGAACTTTGGGGAAACGGAAGCGTGGCTGGCGAAGAAGGTGCCGGACGATGACCCCGAGGACGAAGATCTCGAGGACGATGTAGACGATGAGGACGGGGACGACATCGACGACGAGCTGGATGACGATCTCGACGATGACGACGCCCTCGATGACGACGACCTGGATGACGACGATCTCGACGACGAAGACGACGACGACGAGCTCAGCGACGATCTCGACGACGACCTCATAGATCTCGACGACGAATTCGACACGGAAGACATCGAAAAGCCGCACCCTGGACATCCTCGCAAATACGAGGATTGAGTCCGCGAAGAACACTCAGGCGCGAAAATGAGAATGCCCCGCTTTAGCGAGGCATTTTTTTTTGGTACTTCGCGTCGTGTCCGCGCGATGACACGCGACCGCCGCGGAAGCGATCCTCAGTTCGGGAGGAACAAGCCTGTCGAGGGATCGCTCTCTGTAGTGCAGACAATGAAGCCGTTTCGCATCTCGCAGCTCTCCGACGACTGAGCGTGTCGCGCGACAGCAGTCCACTCGGAAAGGTGGCTGCCGAGAATGTCGGTCGCAGTAAGAGTCACGGTTACTCCCTTGGTCGCACGGAATCCTTCGACTGGCGATTCGTCCGTCGCAACACCCGAGAAATATTGCCCGTGATTCTCGGCGGAGTATTGCTCCTCGTAGACCGCGGCGGTGTGAAGATCGGCTTTCATGGCAGCGACGTACGCCTTGTCCTTGCTTCCCGCGTAGCGCGGTACCGCGACTGCGGCCAGTACTCCGATTACGAGCGCGACCATCGTCACCTCGATAAGCGTGAAGCCGGGTCGGCCGCTCTTTGCGTAGCGCCGTCCGTCGATTTGATGCGCGGGCGCGGGTGTACGGGGCATGCAACAATTCTCACTCGGCACCATGACGCAATTGTGAAAACAGAGTTACGCAATCGTCATAGAGAGGAGCGAGCGCCGATTGACCCCCTTTCCTGAGGGGACTAACTTGGAAAACTCCACGTCACACCTGTCAGGTGCGGCGGGGGCCTGTAGCTCAGGTGGTTAGAGCGCACGCCTGATAAGCGTGAGGTCGGTAGTTCAACTCTACCCAGGCCCATGACTTCGAATCGATTTATCCCGCATTGGCTATCAGTCGATGCGGGATTTTGTCGCTGGGGTGAAAAAGCCACACATTCCACACCCTTTTTTTTCACTGCGAGAAGTCAAATGCCGCCGTAAGGTCGTTCGCAGCGGCATCACGAGTCGATAGCGGATCCAAATGCCACCGGTGCTCGATGAACGCGAGAAGCGACGTCGTGTCGTAGGTGGTGTGATCGACGTAGCCCCTTCTCGCAAATGGTGAGATCACCATTGTCGGCACCCGCACGCCAGGGCCCCAGCGATCTCCCGCGGGCGGCGCGACGTGATCCCAGAATCCTCCGTTCTCATCGTACGTGACAAAAATCGCGGTGGTTGGCCAGTTCGCTGAATTGCGCACCTCGTTGACAATTCGCAGCACTTCGTTCTCGCCGGCGATGATCGAGTTGCCGGGGTGCTCCGTATGATTCTCCATCGGCTGGATGAAAGAGACAGCTGGTAATTCGCCTGCAACCGCCGCGCGGTCGAAATCGGTCAGATCCTTGAGATGCGCGGAACGGGCGGAGCTCCCTTCCGCATAGTTGGCGAAGTACACGAATGGCTGATG
>DASQPS010000235.1:0-5343 GCA_035643845.1 Gemmatimonadaceae bacterium
CCTTGTCTGCAAGTGTCTGCAACCTTGGCATGGTACCGGGCGAGCTCACGCACATGGCCCCAATCGGGACGGCAGTGCCGCTCGGTCGCGGGATGGCGTGTGTAGTCGACAATGACTCCATCAACATACTGACGCCGTTTATCTCGATGTTTCTGCACGGCGGATGGGGGCACATCCTCGGCAACGCACTCTTCTTCTGGGTGTTCGGCAACAATATCGAAGACAGTATGGGCCACTTCCGTTTCCTAGTTTTCTATCTCGTTTGTGGACTCGCCGCAGCTGTGGCTCACATCCTTGCTCAACCGACTTCGCCAGTCCCAACTGTTGGCGCATCTGGAGCGATATCTGGAATACTCGGCGCTTACCTCGTGCTGTATCCGAGAGTGCGCGTGAGGATGCTCTTCTTCTTCATCATCTTCTTCAAGGTGATTCCGATCCCGGCCTGGATGGTTCTGATCTGGTGGTTTTTCTGGCAGGTGGTCGCGGCACTACCCGAACTTCAGAACGGTGCCGACGTCAGTGGGGGCGTCGCAGTGTGGGCGCACGTTGGCGGCTTCCTCACAGGGGTGTTGCTAGTCAAGCTTTTTGAGAATCGCCATTTGGTAGTGCGGCGGACCCGGCCCGCGTAGATTGTGAGGCGCAGGCCTTTCTGATCCTTGTCGACCCTTCCGGAGAATTTCTTTGCGGATCCTCCCGCGCGACGAAAAGTTCTACGACCTGTTCACGGAGCTGGCGATTCGGCTTACCGCGTCCGCCGGTTTGCTTCACGAGATGTTCAAAAGTCCTGGCGAGCTCGAGGCGAAAGTTTCGAGAATCAAGGGACTGGAGCACGAGGCGGACAACCTCACCCACGACATCATCGACCGCATCGATCGCACGTTCGTGACTCCGTTCGACCGTGAGGACATCCACGCACTGGCGTCGGAGCTGGATAACGTTATTGATCTGATCGACGGAACCGCCCGGCGAGCCACGATCTTTCGAATTCAGCGTACGCGTCCCGCGGCGGTTGTGCTCGCTGAAGTGCTCACCCGAGCGGCGGGAACCGTCGAGGAAGGCGTCCGCGACATGAAAGACGCGAAGCATGTCTACGCGATCAGCGAGAAGCTAAAAACGCTCGAGGAAGAAGGCGACGCGATCTACCACGAGGCCATGGGTGCGCTGTTCGCGGAGGGTGGGGATGCGCTCGAGGTCGTGAAGTGGAAAGATCTTTATGACAAAATCGAGGACGCGCTCGATCAGTGTGAGGACGTGGGCAACGTACTACAGAGCATTGCACTGAAGAACGCTTAGTGATTTACTACGTCGCCGCGATCATCGTGGTCGCGTTGATCTTCGACTTCAGCAATGGCTTCCACGACTCGGCGAACTCTATCGCCACCATCGTCGGAACGAGGGTACTCAGCCCGCTCGCGGCCGTCATCTGGGCAGCGTTGTTCAATTTTGCCGCGGCCTTCACGTCTGGAACACTGATCGCCAAGGCAGTGGAGAAGGGGATAATCCGTCCCGAGATCACCACGCCTAATCTCCTTCTCGGCTGTCTGATTGGCGCGATCGTCTGGAATATCATCACCTGGGCTTACGGAATTCCGTCAAGCTCGTCGCATGCTCTTATCGGCGGTCTCGCTGGTGCCGGCGTCGCGAAGGCTGGATTTGGCGCAATTACATGGGGAGTGAAGTGGTACCAGACGCTGTCCTTCATCGCCCTCTCGCCACTGATCGGAATGGCAGCTGGTTTCGTGCTGATGGTAGCGGTTTACTGGCTGTTCCAGCGAATGGCACCGAACAGAGTCGATCGCTTCTTCAGAGGGATGCAGCTTCTGAGCTCCGCGGCGCTGTCACACGCGCACGGCGCGAACGATGCGCAGAAGACGATGGGGGTTGTCGTCGGGCTGCTGGTTTCGGTGAGGCCACTGATGGCAGCGCAGACTGGCTTCTGGCATCATCTCTACGTTGCGACAGACGAGATACCGTTATGGGTGAAGCTCGCGGCGTACTCCGCGATATCTCTTGGTACGCTGTTCGGTGGCTGGCGAATTGTCCATACGATGGGGTCCCGCATAACGCGACTGCGCCCGATTAGCGGTTTCGCCGCCGAAACTGGCGGGACGCTCGCTCTAACAATCGCAACGCACTATGGGATTCCCGTCAGCACGACGCACACGATCGCCGGATCGATCATGGGAGCCGGAGCGACCTACAGGTTCTCGGCGGTCCGCTGGGGGATCGCAGAAAGAATCGTGTGGGCCTGGATCATTACCATACCGGCCGCCGGAATCGTGGCGGCGGTTTCCTACTGGATAATCGCGCTGATAGCAGGACCGTAGCCCTCGGACCTCGCGATCAAGGGGCAGCTTGCAATCGAGCGGGGCTGGCGTGTTCCTCCTCGCGGTGATGCTTGATTTGTTTTCCTTCCGCCAGGTAAACGGCATCTTCGCCGATATTGGTGGCCAGATCCGCGATTCTCTCCAGATTCCGGCCGACCAACAACAACTCCAACGACGGCGTGATGGTCTTCGGATCGGCCATCATATGAGTCAGGAGAACACGAAAGACGGAATCGTGAAGGGAATCGACTACGTCGTCGTCCCTGCAGACCTGTCGTCCCAGAGTGCCATCGGCACGGATGAACGCGTCGAGTGAATCGCCGAGCATCTTGCGCGCTCTCCTGGCCATGACCTCGATCTCGGGGACGCGAATGTTGACCTCCGCCTTATCGGCGAGTCGGAGCGCCGATTCGGCTATGTTCACCGCATGGTCGCCGACCCGCTCGAGGTCGTTCGATACTTTTATTGCTCCGATGATGAATCGGAGATCGCGAGCCATCGGTTGTTGCAGGGCGAGCAGCTCCACCGCCGCCTGCTCGACTTCCATTTCCAATCGGTTGAGATCAGCGTCGCCGTCGATAACGAGATTCGCCTTCTCGCGGTCGCGATTCATCAGCGCCTCGACCGACAGGTCGGTGCGCTCTTCGGCCTTGGACGACATCTCGAGAAGTTTTTCTTTCAGCGCCGTGAGCTGGTCGTGAAAGTGCCGGAACGCGGCGGGACTAGAGTCAGCTGTCATCCAAATCTCCCAGTGATGTATGCATCGGTGCGTTCCTCGCGCGGACTCGTGAAAAGCTGATCGGTTTGTCCGAACTCAACGAGCTCGCCCATGAAAAAGAATGCGGTGTACTCCGACGCTCTTGCAGCTTGTTGCAGGTTGTGCGTTACGATGATGATAGTCAATTCGCGTTTCAGCTCGTACACGAGCTCCTCGATGCGCTGGGTGGAGCTGGGATCGAGCGCACTCGCTGGCTCGTCGAGAAGAAGAACTTCCGGCTGATTGGCAAGCGCGCGAGCTATGCAGACGCGCTGTTGTTGTCCTCCCGAGAGCCCGAGCGCGGAGGTACGAAGTCTGTTCTTCACTTCGTCCCAAATCGCGGCGCGGCGAAGCGAGCGCTCAACGATTTCATCCAGCTCAGAAGCGCGAGAGATCCCATTGATGCGCGGGCCGTACGCGACGTTTTCGTAAATGGATTTCGGGAACGGGTTCCAGCGCTGAAAGACCATGCCTACCTGCTGTCGCAACGCAACTACGTCGTGTGAACGGTCGAAGACACTCTTGTCATCGAGGCACAAATCACCCTCGTGACGAACGCCAGGGATCAGATCGTTCAATCGATTGACAGACCGAAGAAAAGTGGATTTCCCGCAGCCAGATGGTCCAATGAGAGCAGTCACCGATCGTGCGGGAACACGCAGCGAGATGTTTTTCAGCGCCTGTTTCTTCCCGTACCAGAACGAGAAGTCTCGGGCTTCAATGGTGCCCTGCGATTCCGGCTTAGTCGTGGAAAGATCAGCGTTGTGATTGTCCGGGCGGCCCGTAGTCGCGATAGCGGTCATCCGAAGCGTCCGGTTATGTACGACTCGGTGCGCGGGTCACGAGGAGCCGTGAACAGAGTTCGAGTAGGCTCGAGCTCCACGAGCTCACCGGCCAGAAGAAATGCGGTGAAATCCGATACGCGTGCGGCCTGTTGCATGTTGTGGGTAACGATGACGACGGTGACCGTCTCGCGCAGATGGTAGACGAGCTCCTCGACTTTTTGGGTGCTCAACGGGTCGAGTGACGCGGTTGGCTCGTCGAGGAGAATTACGCGTGGACGCGTTGCGAGCGCTCTAGCAATGCACAGTCGCTGTTGCTGACCGCCGGAGAGTGCCATCGCGCTTGCGTCGAGCTGATCCTTCACCTCGGCCCAGAGTCCGGCACGCTGGAGCGCTTCATCCACGATGCTGTTCGTGTCACCGCGCGATTTGTGCTCCTTCGAGTTGACGCGTAGCCCCGCCGCAACGTTGTTTCGGATCGACATCGTCGGGAAAGGCGTGGGACGCTGAAAGACCATCCCGACGTGGCGACGGACCGCGATAGGGTTCGTGTCTTCGGCATAGATCAAGGTGCCGAGGATATCGACGCTGCCCTCGACACGCGCGCCAGGAACCGTTTCGTGCATCCTGTTGAGACAGCGGAGCAAGGTGGATTTTCCGCAACCCGACGGACCGACGATCGCGGTGACTGCTCTCTGCGGAACAGTCATCGACACGTGTCTGACGGCGGCCGTCTCGCCGAAATAGGCCGATAGATCCTCAGTCATAATACATGGCTTCGACTCCTCGACGGGCTCGCGCGCGACAGCGCGGACCTGCACAGTCGGAGTGGCGGGCCGCGGCGAAATTTCGGGGACCACTTCAGTCGACTGGAGCACCGAACCGTGACCGCGTAGCGAATCGCGCGGCAATGCTGATAATGAGGACCATCGTTATCAGCACGAGAGCGCCGGCCCACGCCTGCCTGTGCCAGTCGTCGTAGGCACTGATGGCATAGGTGAAAATCTGAAGAGGCAGAGCGGCGATCGGCTGGCGCAGCGAGGTGGACCAGAACTGGTTTCCAAACGCAGTAAATAGCAGCGGCGCAGTTTCACCGGCGATTCTAGCAACGGCAACCAGCGCCCCGGTCGTGATGCCTGCGAGAGCGGTGCGCAAGATTACTGACAGGGACGTGCGCCACTTCGGATAGCCGAGAGCCAGTGCTGCTTCACGAAGAGACGTGGGAACTACGCTCAGCATTTCCTCGGTAGTGCGAGTGACGAGAGGAATCATCATCACGCCGAGCGCCGCGCCGCCTGCGAGAGCCGAAAAATGGTAGCCGCGAACCAGAAGCTCCCACGCAAAAATGCCAATCACGATCGAGGGGAGTCCGTTCAAGACATCTGACAGAAAACGCACCGTCGTGGCGAGACGAGTGGTTCGTGTCTCAGCGAGATAGAGTCCTGCACCGATTCCGATCGGCAACCCGACTAAGCTG
>DASQPS010000236.1:0-15386 GCA_035643845.1 Gemmatimonadaceae bacterium
TGGCAGAACCCGCCGATTTTTCCCAGCGCGTACGCCTCGGCGCAACGCTCTTCGAAGCGGCGCTGGATCAGCATCGACTTGAGAAGCTCGCGTCTCTGCTCGACGGTCGTCCCGGGTACTTCAGTCGGTGGAGGCGGGCCAGCCGCGCCATTTCCGGCGGCGTGCTTTTCGGACGGCGGCGCGTTGTCTCTGGCCTTTGGCGACGCTGGACGCTTTGCTTCGGTCCTCATACGCCTGCCGCCTGCACCTGCTCCCAGGCGTGATAGCTCGAGCGAACGAGCGGTCCTGATTCAACGTGACGGAAGCCCATCTTCATTCCGATCTCGTAAAGCTTTCTGAATTCCTGTGGCGTGTAGTAGCGGTCGAGCGCGATGTGGGCGTCGGAAGGCCGCAGGTACTGTCCGAGAGTGAGAATATCGACGTCGACGTCGCGCAGGTCGCGCATGACGGTGATCACTTCTTCCATAGTCTCGCCCATGCCCAAAATCATTCCGGTTTTTGTCGGAATCTCGGGGGCTATGCGTTTGGCGTAGCGGAAGATTTCCATGACTCTGGGATAGCGGCCGCCTGGTCTCGCTTTCTTGTAGAGGCGCGGCACCGTCTCGGTGTTGTGGTTGTAGATCTCGGGTTCGGCCTCGAGGACGGTTCGAATGCTGTCTTCGCTGCCCTGGAAATCCGGAACGAGAACCTCGACGGAGCATCCCGGGATGCGATCGTGGATCTGCCTGATCGTTTCGGCGAAGATGTACGCTCCAAAGTCGGGGAGGTCGTCACGATCGACCGATGTGATCACGGCGTGTTGCAGACCCATCTCGGCGATCGCCTGGGCGACGCGTTCCGGCTCGGCGATGTCGTACTTGGGTGGCCGACCGTGCGCGACAGCGCAATAGGCGCAATTTCTGGTGCAGACGTCGCCCACGATCATGAACGTGGCAGTGCCGTGCTCCCAGCATTCGCCGACGTTGGGGCAGCGTGCTTCCTCGCAGACCGAATGCAGATCGAGCTCACGCATTAGATGCTTGAGCCGAACGTAGTTGGGGCCGCCGGGCGCTCTCACCTTGAGCCACGACGGTTTCCGCTCCGGAAGGGGATCCGCGCGGTGGCGCCCCATGATCTGATAGAGGGTATCTGTCATCGTTTGCGGCTCGGGCAGGAACGGCCGTCGAGCTTAGGCAATCTACATCAAAAACGGTCGGGGCGAAATTGTGACAGGTCGAAGCTAAGTGGTGTTCCGGTCACGAGATCGGCGATTAAATCCCCCGTAAGGGGGGCCATGAGAATGCCGTTTCGCGAATGCCCGCATGCGTAGATAAGCGCAGGTTGCTCGGGATCCGGTCCGATGATCGGCAGCATGTCCGGTGTGACCGGTCGAAGTCCCGCCCAGGCTTGTCTCGTGTTCGAAGATGATAGCGCCGGACAGATTTCTTCGGCTGCCGCACGAACTTTCTCCACGCCAGCGTCCGTGATCGACGCATCGTAGCCGACATTTTCCATTGTGCTGCCACCGATGGTGGATGTTCCGCGCGGAACGAGATAGCCTCGTGGACCGTAAGCGACGTGACGCAACAGCGCGGTCGAATAAGAGACGAGCTGGCCTCGGGCGGGCTGGACGGCTTTGGCGAAACGTGCGCCGGGAATCTCTCTCGCCCATGCTCCGGCGGCGAGAACGACCCGTGGCGCGCTGTGCGATAAGTGCGATCTCGTTTTCACCGTCACCGACGATCCGTGCGCGGTAATTTCCGTTGCTACGTCGACCACGGTCGTAATCCGGTCCGAATCCGATGCGTATTTCTCCAGAGCGGAAAGGAGAATGGTGTTGTCGACGGCTCCGTCGTGGGCGTTATACATGGCGCCGACCGCGTGCGAGAGGGTCGGCTCGATGTCGCGCAGCTCTTTCTGGTCGAGCCAGCGCGCTGTTGCGACTGCAGTTTTTCTGAGTCCCGTGATTCCTTTCTGGCTCAGGGCCACCTGCAAAATGCCGAGCCGGTTGAGCGGGACTTTGATTCCGGTTCTCTCCTCGAGGAACGCGACGCGGTCGGGGTAGCGATCGCGCGCGGCGATTGCAAAATCGTGGGCGGGTCCGCTTGCTTTCTCTACCGACGGAGCCAGCATGCCAGCAGCCGCCGGCGAAGCCTCGCCTGGTTTGCGCTCCCCGATGACCGTGACTGTGAAGTTCCGCTCGGCGAGGGCTGCCGCGGCGAATAGGCCGATTACCCCTCCGCCGACGACGATGACATCGGCGCTCAGTTTATTTGCCTCTTCTGAAACCGCTGGTGGCGGTGTAGCGTAGAGATATCTGTCACCGTTTTGGAGAACGACATGCTACGCGCCATCTTCATGATTGGCCTTTTCGCCCTGCTCGGCCTGTTCGCCGTCGGCATGGTGTTCAAGCTGTTCGGCGGTCTCATTGGACTTACTTTCTGGCTGGTAGCCCTGGCGCTCAAGGTAGTCATTGTGGGTGGGCTGCTCTACTTCGGCATTCGTATCCTGAGCCCGGGCACCGCGGCAAGGCTGCGCGAGAAGTTTTCGGGGACGCGGCTGACGCGGTACTAGGTGCGCTAGTAAGCGCGCGACGTACAGACTGCGGCGCTACATAGGGATGTCATTCGCGAGTGGATCCCTAAGTCGCGGCTAGAGAGTCAATAACCCCCCACACCAAGAGCGGCACCATGATCTCGTGGTGCCCGGTGATCTCGTAGCCTTTTCCGCTTCCCTGCGTCGGGCGCTGCACCACGTTGACGCGCGGACGGTAGTGACGTTGCATGTCCATGTCGCACGTCGTGAATCCGGTTGGTTTTCCGCCGTTCAGGTTGCGTGCGATAGTTAGCGCTTTGAGAAACACCTCGGGCATTATCACTGCGCTCCCGAGATTGAGAGCCACTCCACCGTCGTCGAGTGTGGGCAAGGAGCCGGCGAGTCTCCGGAAATCCCGGTGGCTGGTATCACCGATCGCAGCGCCGCTCGCGGCGGGATGCTGGTGAATGATCTCGGCGCCCAGCGCTGCGTGGACGGTGCAAGGGACGCCGAGGCGGTAAGCCGAAAGCAGCACAGACAGCTCGGGATTGGAGAGCGGTAGTTCACCGAGCGCAACTGCGAGCGCTTCGCCCATTCCCCAGCCGTTCTTCTGGCCGGCTATGAAGGCGTCGTTCATGCCGCGGCCAGTTTCCTCGGCCATCCCGAACGTCCCGTCGACCAATCCTCGCGCGACGTCTTCGGATGTAGCACCAAATCGCGCGATTTCATAGTCGTGGATGGCAGCGGACCCGTTCATCGCCAGATGGGTGATGACGCCGCGTTTCATCAGGTCGATGAGAAGGGGAGCCAGGCCAGTCTTTACGATGTGGCCCCCGAGCATCACGACTACACCCCGGCTCCGTCGCTTTGCGGACGCGATGGCGTCAACGACTTTCAGGAAATCCCGTGCGACGAGAACGTCGGGAAGCGATTTGAGGAACGCGGAGAAACTGCGATCGTTTCCCGGCGGTGACGCAAACTCAGAAGCAACGACCTTGTTCGGACGCCGCTCGATGGGGACTGTTCGGACCTTCGAGAGATCGGCTTCGACGAACTCGCCGCGTTTACCGCCTAGGGGTTCGGCGATGGGTTGTATGACCTGAGATAGAGGTTCAGCGATCCGAACGACAGCTTTGACTTGAGCTGCAGCATGATGTGCCTGTCGTCGTCAGATAGCCAGACTTCGGCGTGGCCGTTCTCCGAAAATATCCCTTTGGTCTTGATCATCGGCTGGACGACGATCGCGTTGAACTTCCCGGCTGGGACCGACACAGTCTCTTTGCGGAGGACGCGGATCCGAACAGGATTGCGATCCGGCCGGAAATATCGATTGAAATCGTAGGTCTGGCCAACTACGAGAGGAATGGTGCGCAGGAAGTAGAGAAAGGACCCATCGTCGAGTGGATTACTAACCGATGGTTCTTCCTTCTCGGGCTTCTTGGAGGTCTGAACGAAGACCGCGCGCTCAGGGTAGATCTCGAAACGGCGTTCGGTATCCTTACCGCCTTCCTGAAGTTGCTGGACGAAGCGGAGCGAAGAGAGTGTCTCGGCGTCCATCCAGCTCTCGTAGACGTCGTTCACCCGATAGAGAAAATTTCCGCCCCGCACCCAGAAGGCCGTGTGCCAGGCCGGTCGCCCGCGGAGATTGTCCAGCGCGACGACCTCCATGTGCGCACTTCCAACTCTCAGCGCGCCGAATTTGACGTCGTATTCCATCTTTTCGCCGACGGCAAACGGGACTTTGGCGCGGCGGGAAGGAGATCCGACTACTGCCGTTGGCGCTGGTGCGGCTGGCGATTGCGCGAGACCGGGGGTTGCCAGCGCGGCAGTGACGAACGCGACGCTCGTGATCAACAAGCGCGGCATTAGGACGCACCGCCCGCGGTAGACGCCAGAACGCGCGCTCTTCTGCTGAAGCGGTAAAGATTGAGCGCATCCGAGAATGGCCGCACCCTTGTCTCGCGGGTGCGCACATCGTAGCGCGGTGCGAGATCGACGGTCTCCGTTCTGCGCGCAAAACGTCGCGCCTCAAGCAAGAGCTCCATGTTCGCCGCCCAGCCGTTGCTGCTAACCACAGGTCTTTCACCCAAAGTCTTCAGTAGCTCGCGGAGCACAGAAATACGGTAGAGGCGAAAGGTCGTGAACGGATCGGCGACGCCGGTGTTGGGGAAACCCGCGCGCTGCATCCAGCTGGTGAGACGGCGCAGTCTGCGAACGGCAGCCGGTGCCTCCTCGCTCAGCTCTTGTTTTGCAACAACGATGTCTGCGCCTCCCTCGAACCGCTTCACGAGCTCCGGGATGTGCTCTGGTTGATCGGTAAAATCGGCCTGCATGACTATGAAGGCGTCGCGGCGAGCGTACCGTGTCCGACGACTGGCCTCTCGGACGAGCTTATCGAGGGCAAAGCCATAACCCTTTCGGCGCTCTCCGCGCAGAACCGTCAACGGAATGACCTCCGCGTATGGCTCGACAGTCTCGCGCGTTCCGTCGGTGCTTCCGTCGTCGTAGACGATGATCTCATATTCGCGCGAATAGTCCTGGAAAATCCGACGGATGCGCCAAAGCAGCACTCCGACAGTAGGACCTTCGTTGTAGGTGGGAATACAGATGTAGAGCAAGTCGAATTCGCGGTGTTGGTGAGCTGTCCGTGTCGCCTGAGCAAGATAGGAGTAGCGGTCAACGGCCCGCTACCCCGCCATTACCCGATCATACACCTCAGCCGTTCGTTCGATCATCTTTTTCGCGTCAAACTCCTTCGCGCGGATCTTTGCGCCTTCTCCGAGCCGTGTCCGAAGGGCGCCGTTCGTGATGAGCTCCGATGCGGCTCGCATGAACGCGTTAACATCGCCGGCGGGAACGAGGATCCCGCTCTTTCCATCCTCGATGACTTCGGGCAATCCACCAACCGCGAACGCTATCGGTGGTACCCCAATCGCCATAGCATCGATCACCGACGTGCCCAATCCTTCCGATCTGGAGGGATGCCACAGAACATCGAGTCCGGCGACGGCATCGTGGATCTCTTCGACGAAGCCGGCGTCGAATCCTTCCACGCCGGCGACAGTCGTACCGCCTTTGCCCTTGCCGCCAAGCAGGACGAGGCGTGTTCGCCTGAACACTTCACCGGGAAGACGACGGGCGATGCCGCCGATCATGTCCAATCCCTTTTCCTGCGTCATCGCTCCGACGATGCCACAGATCACAGAGCTCGGCGGCCATCCCCGTTCGCGGCGCCAGTTGCGCGGACGCTTGACGACCGGGGCGGGAATCCCTGAGTACACGACATCGATCAGACTGCCGGGAATTCCGGCTTTCAGCATCACTGCCTTGACAGCGTTCGAGATCGCGATGAAAGCGTCTACGCCGTGTCGATACTTCAGGCGGACCTGTTTTGGCGGAAATGCGACGCGCCGAGTGACGACAAGCCGGGTCTTTCGCTTGCCAAGGAGCGCGAGTCTGGCTATCGAGTGTGAGCGAGCATCGTGCGCGTGGACGATATCCGCACTCCACTCTCGCGCTACAGCGCGCAGCTCGCGGGCAGCTCCAATGTCCCATTCACCGCGGAGTGTAAGTCGATAGGTCGGAAGCCCGGCCCGTTCAGAACGCCTGATAAGCGGCGAGCCGGTCGGAGCGACGACGAGAACGCGATAGCCGAGATCGCGAAGCCCTGTCGCGAGCAAAAAGACCTGACGCTGGCCGCCGCGCCAACTTCGTCCCGAGTCGACGTGCAGAATGCGGTGAGATTCCACTACGCTCCGAGCTGTCGCGCGAACGCATTGAACAACCCTCTATCCCACGCCTCCGGAGAGTCGGCAAGATCCTCTGGATGCCACTGGACTCCCATCACCCACCAGTCCTTCTCAGTGGACTCGAGCCCTTCGATAACTCCGTCCGGTGAGCGGGCGGTGACGCGCATTCCATCTGCTACGCGTTTTACAGACTGATGATGGAAGGAGTTCACGGTCAGGCGCTCCGCGCCAACCGCGCGGGCGATGAGCGATCCAGGCTCGACGGAGATTTCGTGCGAGCGAAGCTCGCGCGGGGAGTCTTCGTCGTGATCAATCGTAGTGTCGACCTCTGACGGAATGTCCTGTACTAGCGTTCCGCCAAGCGCGACGTTCAGTATCTGAATACCACGGCAGATGGCGAGAACGGGCGTACCGCGCGTTCGGGCCTGCTCGATCAACGCGGTTTCAGTCGCATCGCGCGCGGCGTTCACGTAGCGTACTTTTTCGTGCCGCTTCTCGCCGTAGCGCGCGGGATCGACGTCTTCACCGCCTGTCAGCACGAGACCGGACACCGAATCGAGGATGGACTGCGCTGCGTCAGCGCTCGAGAGCGGAGGCACAATTAGTGGTATGAGCCCTGCGTTTTCGAGGGCCGTCACGTAAGCGGCAGTGAGTCGAACACGCCGGGTATCACCATCGGGGCGGATACTGGCGGTAACAGCAACTGTGCAGGCTGGAACCCGCTTGCGCGCGGACGACACGATTGATCTCTCTTCGACAGTGTAAGCTGGCATTGCTGTTCGCCGCCGCGTCGGCGACAAGGGCTGAGCCTCAAAGTCTGAACGGGCTGCCCGTCACCTGCAAGGGGGAGCGCATTAGCCGCATCGATATCGATGCGAATCCACCCTTTCGGATTACGGGCAATAACGTGTGGCAGAGGGCTGGCCGCTTCGCCGCGAAACAGCACGTGACAACCAAGACGACCGTGATCCGCCGTTATCTGGCACTCCAGCTGGGAGACGCGTGCACGGAGGTCCGTCGCGCGGAGTCGGAGCGCATTCTTCGCGCGCAGCCATTTATCGCGGACGCATCCGTCCTCGCCTACGCCGATGGAAATGGCGGCGTGATTCTCAGCGTCACGACCGTAGATGAAGTCTCGATCATCCTCGGCGGAACTGTCACTTCCGCGTCGCCGCATTTGCGCGGGATTCTTCTCGGAGAAGACAACCTGCTCGGCAGCGCGATCCACGCCGACGGTTCATGGAAGAAGGGATTGAACTTTCGAGATATTTATGCCGGAAGGGTGGTCGATTATCAGTTTCTTGGGCGGCCCTACCAGTTTCGCCTGGAAGGGGGTCGTCGCGAGCTCGGCAGCGATTGGGCGATGGAGGCGAGCCATCCCTTTCTGACCGATCTGCAGCGCATTTCCTGGCGCACGACAGCGGGAAACAGCATCGGCTATTTCTATTTCCGGCGGCCGGGTGCTCTGCCCGCGGCGCTCAAAGTCGAGCGCTCGTACAGCGACGTCGGTGGTGTGATACGAATCGGCCCTCCCCTCGGTCGGCTACTCCTTCTCGGAGGGTCCGTCTCCTTCGAGGACGAAACTCCGGGGGCGCAGCCTGTGATCATCGACACGGCTGTCCTGGCGGACACCAGTCAAGCTCTAATCAATCGCTACACGAAGCATCAGACGGCTCGACTGAACGGGCTATTTGGGATTCGAGACGTCCACTTTCTGAGGGTAACGGGTTTCAACGCGCTCGAAGGTACTGAGGATCTCCGAACGGGAGTGCAGGTGGCAACGCTGCTTGGAAAGGGCGTGGAGCTGCTCCGCGGAAAGGAAGCCGACTGGTTCGGGTCGACCGATCTCTATGCAGGCGCGGCGTCGCAGCTCACCTATGCCGCGATCGACATAGCTGGAGAGGGACGACGGAGCGAGGCAGGGAATTGGGACGGAATTCTCGCCCATGGTCGGGCGGCGTTCTACGCGAAACCGTTCAACCGACAGACGCTGATGACGGACCTCACGTGGAGTGGCGGCTGGAGGCAGAGGATTCCGTTTCAGCTCACGTTCGCGGACAAGGACGGGGGACTCCGCGGATTCAGGTCGTCCGAAGTGGGCGGCGCGCGAAGGTTGGTCGGACGGGTTGAAGACAGATATCTGATCGGGCGATACAAGGACGCGGCGACGGTCGCAGTCGCTGGGTTTGTCGATGCCGGAAAGATATGGGCGGGGGATTCTCCATTTGGGGTCAACACGCCGCTCTACCTTTCGACCGGATTCAGTCTGCTGGCTGCAAGCCCGCCGCAATCGCACCACACTGTGAGAGCGGATTTCGCGTTTCCGGTGAAGGGCGATCACACGAGAGGCGTCGAGGTGCGGTTCGTGGTTACGGATTTCACGCGGGTCTTTCGGATCGAGCCTCGGGATATAGCAAATAGCCGAGAGAGGTCGGTGCCGACGACGGTGTTCAATTGGCCATAGACTCACCCACAGGCTTCTTATCTCACTGGGATCGCGGCACACTGAGGTCCTGGCCTTCGTCCCACGACAAGTCAGAGAGTCATTTACCCACTAGCGAGGAGGACCGCCAACAAAATCCCAGCGGGCAGATACGGTTGCCACGACTGTCAGCTCGCCGGGTGCTATTGGAGTTGGGCCGCTGCTTCGGGCCATCGCTGCGCCGGTAACGATTACTTCACCCAGATAGGCTTGCCCGCCTGCCGGTTGGTACGAGCCGCCCGAATTCATCGAGATAAGCCTGCCGAGCGATCCGCCCGCGGCACGAGCCATTACGTCGGCGTCCGTTCGCGCTTGTCTGACCGCATCTGCGAGAGCGGCTCGCCTGGCGCTGTCGGTGCTCGACGCCACGAACTGAATAGAGGAGATATCGGTCGCGCCCGCTGAGATCGCGGCATCGATGACTTTTCCGAGGTCGTCCAACCGGCGGACCTCAGCTCTTATTCCATTTCGCGCGGAGAAGCCGGTCAATTTCGGAGGCGAGTTCTTCGGATATTCGTACACCTGCGTCAAGGCGTAGCCTGTCGTCCTCACCTGTTGTTCGGTGAGACCAACGGCTCGCAAGGCGCTGATGGTCGCCGCAACTTTCCTCGCGTTTTCTGATGCAGTCTCAACCGCACTCCGCGACTGTGTCGTGACGCCGATGAGCACGTACGCATAGTCGGGAGCGAGGCGCACCTCCCCGCGACCGCTCGTGGAGATTTCAGGTTGGCGCGACGACGGCGATGCAGCTTGCGCGTGGGAAAGAGCCGGGATGAACGCGAGCAAACAGGAAATGCGGACAAAGAGTTTCTGCATCTTATGCCTCGATCGAGTCTGGTCTCCATGAGACGCTTTCCGAGCGAGGTCTTGCACACGCGGCACATTCACGGCGACGACAATCGTCTATGGCGCCCGAGTTCTTCGCCACGACGAGATCTTAACGGTTGGCCGCTGAGACTCCCCTCATCATTCTGCTAACCGGATACACGAGCAGCCCGCAGGCCACTGCCGCCACGAAGAGCGAGACCGAAGTCTGTCGAAACAGGACCGGCATGTCGCTCAGTTTCTCCGGATCGACCCGCCCTCCGACCAGGCCGGCGATCAGATTTCCGAGGGCGTCAGCCATGAACCATACACCCATCATCTGACCCTTGAACTTGAGCGGTGCGAGTTTCGTCATCGAGCTCAAGCCGACGGGGCTCAGCGACAGCTCGCCGAAAGTCTGGAACAGGTAGCTGAGGACGAGCCACCAGGGTGAGACGAGAGTTTTGGCGCCTCCGCGAATTACGATGTTCGCGGCGACGATCATCACGACGAAGCCGAGCCCCGCGAAAAACAAACCCCACGCAAATTTTGCGATGCTCGAAGGATCCTTGCCGCGTTTGCCGAGGGCGATCCATATCGCTCCGAAAACCGGTGCGAGCGCTATCACGAAGACTGAGTTTGCGGATTGCAGCCACAACGTCGGCATCTGCCAGCCGAATACGACGCGGTCTGTGAAGTCGTGCGCGAACAGGTTGAGGGATGTCGGCGCCTGCTCGAACGCCGACCAGAAAATCGCGGCGAAAACGAAAAGCAGGAAGATGACGAAGACGCGCTTTTTCTCCTCGCGGTCGAGTCCACCGGCAGCGAATACGTAAACGAAGTAGAGCAGGGCCATTCCGACGATGACGAACGTCATGCGCTGAGCGATCGAGACCGCGTTGATGTGTATGACACCCATCATCGCGAGCAGTACCAGCAACACGATTACGACGACGGCTGCGCCGACTATCAGTCTGATCCTGCGGTGCTCCGCCGGATCCCTGGACGCGGGCGCGATACCGACATCACCGAGCGTTTTGTCGGCGCGGAGCCGATACCAGATCACTCCGATCACCATGCCCACCCCGGCGGCTCCGAAGCCGAGGTGCCAGCCGACCTTTTCGCCGAGCACTCCGGTGATCAGTGGAGCAACGAGAGCTCCAAGGTTGATGCCCATGTAGAAGATCGAGAAGCCAGCGTCGCGTCTGGACCCGCCCTCGGGATAGAGATCGCCGACGATCGCAGAAATATTGGGCTTGAGCAAACCCGTCCCGAGGACGATGAGGATCAACCCGATGAAGAACGCCGAGTGCGCGAAGACGATCGAGAGCGCGATCGAGAGGTGGCCGAGCGCGATGAGGATGCCGCCGTACCAGATCGCCCTGCGAAGCCCTAGCAGTCTGTCGGCAATCCAGCCGCCCGGGAGTGCGGAGAGGTAGACGCAGGCGGCGTAAATGCCGACAATCGCGCCGGCAGTTTCCCTCGTGAAATTGAATCCACCGCTGGCCAGCGCCGCTGTCATGAAAAGTATGAGGAGCGGTCTTATCCCGTAGAACGAGAACCGCTCCCACATCTCGGTGAAGAAGAGGGTCGACAGTCCTATGGGCTGGCCAAAAAAAGTTCGCGTACTGGCGCCGCGCTGAAGTCCCGGTGGCGGCTCGTCGTGCGATACGGTTCCTGCCGAGGGCTGCTGGAAAACGTCTCTGTCTCGGGCCATTGTCGAAGGTGTGGAGGAAGTCGCTACGCGTGAACCGCCGCGAGCGGAAGATACCGCTCAGGTGGATGTACGCCACCTGCGGCCTTTTGTTGCTCCCAATCGATGGCGGTTGGCGGCTGCTTGATGCACGCCGCGAAATGTCCGGGCGCTTTTTCCTCCAGCGGCGGAACGATGCGCGCGCACGCCTCGTCCTTCGCCGGATGGTGGCAGCGCGGATGGAAGACGCACCCCGACGGTGGATTCGCAGGGGACGGAACGTCTCCCTGCAGGATGATGCGCTCCTTTCGCGCCTTCGGATCCGCGACGGGCACCGCCGAAAGAAGCGCCTGGGTGTAGGGCATGATCGGCTCGCGGTAGAGATCGTCCGCGGCCGCAAGCTCGACGATTTTTCCGAGGTACATGACGGCGACCCGATCGGCGATGTGCTCGATTACCGAAAGGTCGTGCGCGATGAACATGTAGGTGAGGTTGTGATCGCGCTGTAGATCGACGAGGAGATTGATCACCTGCGCCTGCACCGAGACGTCGAGCGCTGAAACTGGCTCGTCGCAAACTATGAACTTGGGCTCGACCGAAAGCGCTCGCGCAATGCCGATGCGCTGGCGCTGTCCGCCCGAGAACTCGTGCGGGTACCGTGAGCCATACTCGGGACGGAGTCCGACTTCCTCGAGCAGCTGCCTCACTCGCGCGTCCGCGGCTGATCCTTCGGCGAGGTGGTGGATGGTCAGGCCCTCGCGAATGATTGCACCCACCGTCATTCTCGGATTTAGCGAAGACACCGGATCCTGGAAGATGATCTGCATCTCTCGGCGCAGTGCTCGGAGCGCGGACGTTCCGAGCGATCGGACATCGTGGCCAGCGAAGTTCACTTCGCCGGAGGTGGGCTCGAGAAGTCTGAGAATCGTACGACCGGTCGTTGTCTTTCCGCAGCCGGATTCACCGACCACGCCCAGGGTTTCGCCGGCGACGATGTCGAATGAGACATCGTTGACGGCTTTCACCGAGCCAACCTGCCGCGCGAAGACGCCTTTCTTGATCGGAAATTCTTTGCGGAGATTCCGAACCGAAACAAGCGGAGCGCCGTTGGCGGCAACAGCCGGCGAGGTCACCAGGCCTCCATCGTTTCGTGAACCATGAGCGCGGCTTCGGTCACGCAGCTCCCACTCCCTCGAGAACCACCAGCGGTGGATGCGGATTATTGCGGCGCTCAGGCTCGATAGCGAGATGACACCGCGAAGTGTGATTCGGGCCAACGTCGTAGAGCGGAGGATGCTCGCGCTCCGGAAGCTCCCACGAGTAAGGGCATCGCTCGCGGAAGCGGCATCCCGTCGGCCAATTGGTTGGCGCGGGGACCGTGCCCGGAATCACGTTGAGCCGTTCCTGATCGTGGCCGATGTGCGGCATCGAGTTGATGAGGCCTTCGGTGTACGGATGGTGCGCATGCTCGAACAGTGTGTCGACCGAGGCTTCCTCCACAACTTCGCCCGCGTACATCACGACGACCCTCGACGTCGTCTCGGCGATAACTCCCAGGTCATGGGTAATCATCAGAATCGAAGTGCCGAATTCCTTTTGCAAATGCATCAGCAGATCGAGGATCTGCGCCTGGATCGTGACGTCGAGCGCCGTCGTCGGCTCGTCGGCGATTACGAGAGCGGGCTTCATGATCAAAGCCATCGCGATCAGGACGCGCTGCCGCATTCCGCCGGATAGCTGGTGCGGATACTGTTTCGCCCGATCCTCTGGCGCTGGCATTCCGGTGAGCGCGAGCGTCTCGACGGCGCGGTCCCAGGCTTTTCGCTTGCTCAATCCAGCGTGGATCCTCGCCACCTCGGCCACTTGGTCGCCGACGGTGAAGACCGGGTTGAGAGCCGACATTGGCTCCTGGAAAATCATGGAGATGCGGTTGCCGCGAATGTGGCGCATCTCTGCGTCGCCAAGCGTGACGAGATCCTTGCCCTCGAACTCGATGCGGCTTCCGGACTCGATGCGTCCGGGCGGCTGGATGAGTCGCAAAATGGAGAGAGCGGTAACGGACTTTCCGCAGCCGGATTCACCGACGATTCCGACGGTCTCTCCCGCGCCAACGTCGAATGAGACGCCGTCGACTGACCGCGCGACGCCCGCTTCAGTATAGAAGTAAGTCTTGAGGTCCCGAATCGAGAGGAGCGGGGCAGTCATTGGATTTCAGCGCCGCTCGTACGCGTCGCGGAGTGATTCACCAACGACATTCAGCGTCATCACCGTGAGCACCATGAAGAGACCGGGAAAAAGTGACATCCACCAAAGCGTCGCGACCTGATCAGCGCCATCCTGAATGATGTTCCCCCAGCTCGCCAGCGGCTGAGGAACTCCGATTCCCAGATACGAAAGTCCTGCTTCCAGGACGATAACGTGTGCGACGCCCAATGTTGCCGCAACGACGATCGGAGAAATCAGATTCGGCAACAGGTGACGCACCAGAATGCGTTTTTTGCTCGCGCCCAACGCCTGCGCTGCAGTGACGAACTCCGCGTGCTTCAACGCAAGAACCTGACCCCTGACAATGCGACTTAGGCCGAACCAGCCGGTGAGGCCGAGGAAGAGAATGAAGGCCGCGACGGAGAGTTGAGGCCAGGCGACGAGTATTCCGAGCAGCAGCAACAATCGCGGGATGGCGAGAAAGGCATCGAGCACGCGCATCATCACACCATCGACAAATCCGCCGGCGTAGCCGGCGATCGCGCCGTAGAAAACGCCGAGGGTGAGACTGACGAGCGTCGCGAGAAGGCCAATGGTGAGAGACAGCCTCGTTCCATAGATCACTCTGCTCAGAACATCTCGGCTGTATGGGTCCGTTCCGAAGGGATGTGCGAGGGATGGTGGGAGATCCTTGAGAGCGACGATGTCGGGCTGGGCGGCCGGATCATACGGCGCAAGCATCGGCGCCAGCAGTCCCAGCAGAACGATGAGCGCAAGCAGGATCACAGCGACGCGCGACGACGGCTTGCGCAGTAGGCGTCGCAAACCAATTGCGAAGGCCGACTCGCGCGGCCGCGGCGGCGGCGGCTTAATGGCCGCGGAGCCTTGGATCTGCCCAGGCATATAGCACGTCGGCGAACAAGCTGCCGAGTGTCACCATGATGCTACCGATGATTACTCCGCCGACGACGAGCGGATAATCTCTCGTGCCGATCGCGTTCATTACGGCGAGTCCCATTCCCGGCCAAGCGAAAATCTTTTCGACGAAAAACGCGCCGGTGAGAAGTGCCGGAAAGGAGAGGCCGACCAGACTGATTATCGGGAGCAGCGCGTTCCGAAGGGCATGGCGGCGAAGGATTTCTCGCTCGGTGAGGCCCTTCAATCGCGCGGTACGGATGTAATCAGCAGGCAGAACATCGAGGAGCGCCGCCCTCTGGTACCGCGCCACTGCGCCCGCGGCAAGAACGGTGAGCGTCAACGCCGGAAGAATCAGATGCCTGAGACGGTCGAAGAGTCGCGCGCCGAACGACATGTACTCGTGCATCACGGGGTCCACAGCGCCACCAACCGGGAAAATCGGTAGCCAGTAGGTGAACGCCAGCAGCGCCAGAATCGCGAGCCAAAAATCCGGCATGGAGAAAAGAAGGAGCGTGATTCCGCTGAGCGTGTGGTCGGTCGCCGTGCCGCGTCGCGCAACCTGGACGAGCGCGACAAAAATTCCAAGCGCGAAACTGCCGACGAGTGCCACACCCATGAGCAGAAGCGTGTTCGGAAGCGCGGTACCCAGGACTTCGAGCACAGTCCGGTCGTGCGAGAACGACCAACCGAGGTCTCCGTGGGCGAGCCGGCCGATGTACCGCACGAATTGCTCGGGCAGCGGACGGTCGAATCCGTATTGCGCGCGCAGAGTTTCGCGAACGCTTTCGCTCACATTCGGATTGTCCATCACGGCGCTGAAAGGGTCGCCGGGCGCGAGATGGATGAGCGCGAACGTGATCGCCGCGACGAACGCGACGATTACCGCCGCTTGAGCGAGCCGTCGCGAGAAGTAGCGGAGCACCCGCTAGGGCGTCTTCGGAGCGGCCGCGGGCGCGGGCGCGGCGGCCGGAGCGATTGCCTCGACCGGAGCGTTGTCCCGGGGAATCCGTTTGTTCGGCGG
>DASQPS010000237.1:0-7434 GCA_035643845.1 Gemmatimonadaceae bacterium
GCGACAACCGAGACTTTGAATGCGGAAAGACTCACGGCGGGCGCGTTGCCTGTCGCGCTCCTCATCGCATTTCTGATCGGATTATGGCTGCTTCGATCGGTCAGCAAACCCGTTCACGAGCTCGAGAAGGGAATGCGCGCCGTCGCAGAGGGCGATCTCAGCCACGAGCTGGAGATCAAGCCAAACGAGAAGGAAGAATTCGGACGACTGGCTGCCAGCTACCAAGCCATGGCTCGGCAATTGGCAGAGCTCGAGCGACTGCGCGCGGAATTTGTGAGCGTCGCTTCACACGAGCTCAAGACGCCGATAAACGTGATCATCGGCTATCTGGAGCTGCTTCAGGAAGGGATTTATGGCGAGCTGCCGAAGGCGCAGAAGGACATTCTCCAAACCATCACCAAACAGGCGAACACGCTGACTCGGCTCGTCAAGCGGCTGCTCGATATCAGCCGATTCGAAGCGAGCGGAGGCAAGCTCGACGTCCGGGAGATGGATCTCCAGAAGTTTCTCATGACCCTGGAGAGCTCATTCTCAGTGCTCGCGAGCCAGCGTGACATCTCGTTCACCGTGAATCACGGCGAAAACCTTCCCCGCAAGGTTTATTGGGACGAGGATCGCATCAACGAAGTGCTTGGCAACCTCCTGTCGAATGCGTTCAAGTTCACGCAACGTGGTGGAAAGGTGACCCTTCGCGTTGGGGCGGAGGACAACAAAGTCACGATTACGGTTATCGATACGGGCGCCGGCATCTCACCGGAGCAGCTGCCCCATATCTTTGACAAGTTCTATCAGGCCGATAACCAGGCTCAGGCCGCCACGAAGGGCACCGGTTTAGGCCTGGCGATTGCGAAAGAAATCGTCGAAGCACATGGGGGTCGCATTACCGTCCAGAGCGAGGTGGGAAAGGGCACGACGTTCATCGTGGTGCTACCAGCCGAGCCGACGGGTGTGAGACGACGGCGCCAGCCAGCGCCCAAGCTCGAGGCCGTGGGATGAAAAAGCTGCTATTAGCGCTGTGTGTACCGGTCATAAGCGGGTGCGCTCAACTCGTCACGGTTGATCCGGTCGTACGCAACGACTGGAGCCGCACTCTCTACTACGCCCGCGTCGACGTCGATTCGGGAAATTATTTTGCCGCCGATAAACTCCTCGACGAGTTCGTGAGAGTCCATCCGGACACCCGCGCCGCAAAGGAAATCGCTTTCTGGAAGGCTGCGTACTTGGTGGATCCGGCCAACCCGCGCGGATCGCTCGCTGGCGGGATCGCGGCGTTGGACAACTATCTCGCGTCGACGGACTCGAGCGGCCGGTACACGACGGAGGCTATAGTGCTTCGCCGGACTGCCGCCGCGGCGCTCGGAACTGCGTCGATCGATAGCACTGCTCATGCTCCTACCGGGGCCCCATCCTCGACGACTGCCGACACGGTGGTCGTCGCCAGCAAGTCGCGCGACGAGGAAATCGCGTCGCTGAAGGACCAGCTCGCAAAGAGCAAGGACGAGCTGGCGAAGGTGAGCGCCGAGCTCGATCGGATCAAGAAGCGGCTAGCGAATCCGGAGAAGTAGGTCGAACCGTTCGAGGCTTCCCGCCTCCCGCTTTCCGCTTCCCGCCTTAACCGACCCTGAAAAGCTCCAGCGCCCGCGAATAACGCGAGCTCAGAACCTTCCGGATGCCCGCGTTCTCCTTCGCCAGGAGCTCCGGATCGCGCGTGAGGATCAGTTCCGCGCCCGTTCTGGCTTTGACGTTCAGATCCTCATCGCGCAGCGGATCGGCAATCCTGAACGTTGCTTCGCCGCTTTGCTCCTGACCGAACAGATTTCCCATTCCTCGGAGGCGTAGGTCAGCGCGGGCGATTTCGAATCCATCGTCGGTGTCGGTGAAGATTCTGAGGCGCGCCGCCGCCTCTTCGCCGACATCCCCAAGCAGGATGCAGTACGAAGCTTCGGCCCCTCGTCCAACGCGTCCTCTCAGCTGGTGCAGCTGAGAGAGACCAAACCTTTCCGGATGCTCGATCAACATCACCGTGGCGTTGGCGACGTCGATGCCGACCTCGATCACTGTGGTGGAAACGAGGACATCGATTTTCCCGTCTCGAAATGCGCGCATGATCGTCTCGCGCTCGTCCGCGGGCACTCGCCCGTGTATCAACCCAACGACCCTCCCGGCGAATGGCCCCGCTGAAAGCAATTCGTACATCGTTGTGGCCGCTTTGAGATCCGTCTTTTCGGATTCTTCGATCACCGGATAAACGACGTACGCCTGCCTGCCTTTCTCGGTCTCGCGCGCAACGAACTGGAGAACGCGCTCACGCGCCGATTCCGGCCGCATCACCGTGGTCACCGGCTGGCGGCCGGCGGGGCGCTCGTCAAGCGTGCTCACGTCGAGATCGCCGTACATCGTGAGGGCCAGCGACCGAGGAATGGGTGTCGCACTCATGAGCAGCACGTCCGGCGAATCGCCCTTCGCCGAGATTGCTGCCCTGTGCTCGACGCCGAATCGGTGCTGCTCGTCGATCGTCACGAATCCAAGGCGGCCGAAGACCGCTGCTTCCTGAACGAGCGCGTGCGTTCCTACCACGATCAATGGATCGGTGCCGGCGAGGCGGGACGCCGCCGCCTTTCGCGAACGCGCGGTTAGGCTCCCTGTCACCAAGAGCGGCTCGATCTCGAGCGGAGCGAGTAGACCGGTAAGCGTTCGCGCGTGTTGTTCGGCGAGGAGTTCCGTAGGCGCCATGATCGCCGCCTGATAGCCGTTCTCCATCGCGAGCAGGGCGGCGAAGAGCGCCACGACGGTCTTGCCGCTGCCGACATCACCTTGAAGGAGCCGGTGCATCTTCCTGTCGCTGGTCATGTCTTCGACGATTTCGCGCAGCGCGTTCGTCTGCGCGCCGGTAAGTCTGAACGGCAGCGCCGCCTTCAGCGCTGACGTAAGCTCGCGCTTGTTCTCGAAGGCGATGCCTTTTCGCTTCTCCCTCACGATGGCATTTGCGCGGCGCGAGAGGATTTGCACGAAGAGCAATTCCTCGAACGCGAGCCGCGCGCGACCGCGTTCGCCCTCACTGATCGATTGCGGCCGATGAACCATTCGCATTGCTTCGCGCAGAGATGGCACTCCTGCGAGCCCGAGAATGTCCGCGGGGAGATACTCTTTGAGAAGGCTCAGAAGCGTGTCGAGGTGCGTCTCGATGACGCTTCGGATAACCTTGAAAGACAATCCCTCCGTTGCGGGATACACCGCGAGCACCCTTCCGCCTTTCACTCCCTCATCGTCTTTGCCGAGATGGAGGTACTCGCGCGGCTGAAGCTGTCGGCCGTGAAAGAATCGAACAGGCCCGGTGAGCAGCATCATATCGCCCTTCTCGATTGACCGATCGAGAAAAGGCTGGCCCGGCCAGGACGCCTCAATCATTCCAGAATCGTCCCTGAGAACTGCCTGGAAGATCCTGAGTCCTTTCCGAGTCGGGATTATTCCTTTTGAGATGACGCGCCCGATGATCGTTCCATCCATACCCGGCTCGAGCGAAGAGATCGGACTGATGGTGCTTGCGTCCTCGTAGCGGCGCGGGATGTGGAAGAGAAGATCGCGCGCCGTAAGAATGCCAAGTCGTCTGAGTGCCTCGGCGCGTGCCGGCCCGACACCTTTGAGGTAGGTGACGGGCATGTCGAGGTAGACTTTGCGGTTCACTCCGAGAGGACTTCCTTCGCAAACTCCGCCGCGTCGAAAGCAACGAGGTCCGTAGCCTTCTCTCCGACTCCGAGAAATTTCACTGGGATATCCAGCGCCTCGTGAACGGCCAGAACGATCCCACCCTTTGCGGTTCCGTCGATTTTCGTCACGACGAGACCGGTGATGGGGATTGCCTCGGCGAAAGTTTTTGCCTGTGCGACGGCGTTTTGCCCGATCGTTCCGTCCAACACGAGAAACGTCTCATGGGGCGCGGAGGGAAGTCGCTTGGCGATCACACGATTGATCTTCTTCATTTCCTCCATCAGCGATCCACTCGTGTGAAGTCTGCCAGCGGTGTCGACGATCACGACATCTTTCCGTCGATTGATTCCGGCGTCTACTGCATCGAAGGCTACCGACGCGGGGTCGGAACCGGGGTTGCCACCGACAAAGTCTGCGCCCGAGCGGTCGGCCCACGCGCGGAGCTGATCGATCGCTCCTGCTCGAAACGTGTCTGCTGCGCCGATGAGTGCCGACATCTTATTGCGCTTAAGCAGGTCGGAGAATTTCCCTATGAAGGTCGTCTTGCCGGCGCCATTCACACCGATGACGAGGACTACGGTAGGAGGAGAGTCGGCTTCCAGCACGCGCGCGTCGCTATTCCCTGATCGCAGCGCATTCTCTATTGCTTTTTCGAGACCGGCGAGGAACTGATCCTGAGTTTTAATGAATCCGCGCCGAGCCTGCGACTCGATCTCGGCAACGAGTTGCAGAGTGGTTGGAACGCCGAAATCCGCTTCGAGCAGAATCTCCTCGAGCTTCTCCAGCGAGCCTTGAATCGATCCAGCCCGCGCGAGAGCGCCGACGTCGGTCAGCGCAACGTCTCTTATCTTCGTCCAGAGCGATCGGGACGGAACGTCTCCCGCGCGCTTTAGTATCCTGCCAGCCATTTGGTATGGAGATGATTTTGGGCAAGAAAAACCCGGACATTGGGGCCGGGTTCAAGCCAAAAAAAAACCCGGACATTGCGTCCGGGTTCAAGATAAGTAGTGCCGGTCGAGTCGTCTTCAGTCAGACGAATCGACGAGGCGAGGCTCACTCAGGCTTGCCAGCGTTTGGTTCCGCATCTTCTGGAACAGCGCCCGTTCGTTCGCTGGAATCGGCTCGCCTGACTTGCTCTGGAGCGCCAACTTGGGATCGTGCGCGACGCCGTTGACGCGAATCTCGAAATGCAGGTGCGGTCCGGTTGCCCAGCCTGTCATCCCTACATAGCCGATCGTCGAGCCCATGTTGACGTGCGTGCCTGGCTTTATGCCCGTGGCGAAGTTCCGCATGTGTCCATAGCGGCTCACCATTCCGTTGCGGTGACGGATGTCGATCATGTTTCCGTAACCGCCCTTCTTGCCGGCGAAGATCACAACGCCGTCGCCGATCGCTCGAACAGGAGTGCCCATCGGCGCCGCGTAATCAGTTCCGGTGTGGTTTCTCCATTCACCGAAGATCGGATGCTTTCGCACGCCGAAGATGCTGCTGATGCGACGGAAGGCCACCGGTGCGCGCAGAAAAGCCGCCCGAAGAGACATTCCACTCGCGTCGTAGTACTGCTCGCTCCCGCCACCAGGCGCCTCGAAGTGAATCGCTTCGAGCGGGCTGTGCGCGTTCGACAGCGCCAGTCGCGCCCCCAGGATCTTGTTGACGATGATTGCGCCGTTCGGCTTCTGTAGCCGCTCGACGAGGATATGGAATTTGTCGCCCTGCATCAGGTCGCGACTCATGTCGACCTTGTACTCGAAGATGTCCGCCAGGGACCACGCGAGCTTGTGCCGCGCTGAGGGCGGCAGGACCCCTTCACCACTCACGTTGAGTGCGTTGTAGAGACTCGACGTGATTACGCCGCCGATCGCCAGTGTGTCAACGAGATCGGTGTTGGAGGCTTCGACTACGAGCGGAGAGAGGAGAAAATCTGCGGGCTCGAGGCCTGGCCGGCTGACAACCACCGGTTCCATCGCAAATACTTGCCTTTTCTCGAGCGTCGGGGTGAACCAGATGGCGAGTCCAGCAAGAACTGCCACGACTGCATAACCAATTGGTCTTACGCGTGCCTGCTTCAATCCATCTGTCTCCGAATGAACGTCGGGATCTCCATATCACTCAGATCCTGTTCAGGAGACGATCGATCCCTCTCTGGTGTCACCACCGGATTGCTGGTTGGAGTATTTCTTCTCGGCAGCTCGAGAGGACCGACGCGAGACGCTCCATTTCCCCGCGGTGGACGCAGCGGGATGACTGGCGAGCCGCGAATGATCGGAGACGGAGTCGCAATCACACTCGGCTGCGGAACTGAGGCGGGTTGCGGGCGGTCGAAGCCGGTGGCGATAACAGTGACACGGATTTCGCCCTGCATCGCTGGCTCGTGCACCGCGCCGAAGATGATCTCGGCGTCTTCCCCGACGGCGTCGTGGATGATTTCGTTGATCTGGTGAACTTCGCCTAGCGTCAGGTCGGCACCCCCCGTGATGTTGACCAGGACGCCAGTGGCGCCGGATACCGAGACATTGTCGAGAAGCGGGCTCGCAATGGCCTGCTGGGCGGCTTCGATGGCGCGATTATCACCGCGCCCGATGCCAGTGCCCATGAGAGCGGACCCGCCTTCCTGCATCACAGTGCGGACGTCGGCAAAATCGACGTTTACGAGGCCGGTAACGCTGATCAGCGAGGAAATTCCCTGAGTAGCATGAAGGAGCACTTCGTCTGCCTTCTTAAGCGCGTCCTGAAAAGGGATGCCCTTACCGACGACGGCAAGAAGTCTCTCATTCGGGACCACGATCATCGTGTCGACGTTCTTCCGCATTTCGGCGATGCCAAGTTCGGCCTGACGCATGCGCTTGCGGCCTTCGAACAGAAATGGCTTGGTGACGATTCCCACTGTCAGGGCACCAGCTTCACGAGCGAGCTCGCAAAGGACGGGTGCGGCACCCGTTCCAGTTCCACCACCCATGCCGCAGGTCACGAAAACGAGGTCGGCGTTGTGCATTGCACGCGCGACTTCTTCCCTGTTCTCGTCGATGGCCTGCTTCCCGATCTCCGGCCGCGCGCCTGCGCCAAGCCCGCGGGTTAGCTTCTTACCGATCTGAATCTTGACGTCGGACTTCGAGTTGAGGAGCGCCTGGGCATCGGTATTGACCGAGATGAACTCGACACCTTCAAGGTGCTCCTCGATCATGCGATTGACGGCGTTTCCGCCACCCCCACCAACTCCCACGACTTTCATGCGGGCGTTCTGAGAGGTGTTTTCCTCGAATTCGAATATCATCGGGTGGGAAACTCCGCCACTACGTGGTTTGTGGAAAAAAAGCTGGGGCTAGTATACGCGCGTTAGTCATTTCGTACCATAGCCAATGACGAGCGGGCGCGAAAAAAATTACAACCGGTGTCAAGCGAGTTATCCACACTCTCGCTTTGCGCCTGCAGCTTTATGATTTCTTCATAGGCGGAGCCGCGAGCACGCGCTTCTTTGGTATCTCTGCGCAGGGTCGGCGATGGGCGTCGTCGGCGGCGACGACGGTCGCTCTGGCGGAGCCGCTAACTACGCTCTCTCGCTCCGCTCGGTCGCGCGTCTCCTTGGTCGCTCCCTTGGACGTCGCCTGCGAGGACACCCCTCGCCTCCCTGACACAGACTGGAGAAACGTGTGCTCGCGGCGCTCAATGCGTGAATCGTCGCTGCGTCACCGGGTGTGTATACTCGTTTCCGCGTCGGCGTCGGCGCGG
>DASQPS010000238.1:0-8611 GCA_035643845.1 Gemmatimonadaceae bacterium
GGGTGAGAGGTCCGGGCCAGAATCTGGCGGCGAACATCGACGCATAACCGGTCAGGTGGAGACCGAGACGTGTGATCATCTCACTCGCAGCAATTAGCAAGAGGAACGGCTTTCCCGCCGGCCGTCCCTTGAGATTGACGAGCTGATTCACCGAGCGCTCGTCAACACCGCCTCCGAAACCGTAGACCGTTTCAGTCGGGTAGGCCAGCACCTTACCGCCCGCCAAATGCCGCAGCGTTCCGTCGATCGACGCGTCGACTTCCCGCGTCGACCAGAACGGCACGACCATCGACTGCGGTTTCATTCGCGGAAGATACTCAGCGCCTCCACCAACGCGAAATCGTTTTCCTCGGTGATTTTGTGCGCGCGTTCGCTGCCTCGGACGACGACTACCGGCAGTCCAATGTGCTCGCAAAGGGCGGCGTCATCGGTCGCAACTCTATCCGCGGCGCGCGCCTCACGGTACGCGCGCTCGATCGCCGCTCGCGGGAAAGCCTGCGGTGTCTGAGCGCGCCACAACTCAAAGCGGTCGACTGTCTCTGTCACTCTTCCCGTCGAATCTGCTCGTTTGAGAGTATCCGCGAGCGGAAGCGCGGCGACAGCGCCGTTGCCTTTCCGTGCTTCGTGGATCACTCGACCGATCGTGTCGGCGTCCACGAGTGGTCGGGCGGCGTCGTGGATGACTACGATCTCACATTCGGGCGGAAGATCTTCGAGCCCATTCGCGACAGACTCGCCGCGATGTCTTCCGCCGATGGAAAGGAGTAGTCGGTCCGAATCACTCTGGAAGATCCACGGCGGTGGGTCGCCGACGTAGTTCCGCGGCAGAACGCAAACCACCATGGCTACATCCGCCTGCGCCTGAAAGGTCTGAACGCTGTGAAGCAGCATCGGCTTTCCCGCGACCCATCGGAACTGTTTGAGCTCCTCGGAACCGGTGCGCGATCCGCTGCCCGCGGCAACTATGATCACGCCGACGTCGCGTTTCATCTACGCGTGGAAGAGTTGCCGGAAAAGGTCGTTGATCGTGCGCACGCCGACGATGTCTATCCCGCGTGACGGACGCTTTGGTATGCCTCGCTCCGCCATGTACGCCACCGTCATTCCCATTTTCGCGGCTTCGCCCAGTCGCCGCTCAGCCTGGGACACTGGCCTGATCTCGCCGCCGAGCCCGACTTCCCCCAGGAAAATTGCGGAGCTTGCGACCGACTTGTCGTATACGCTCGACGCGAGGGCGCTCGCGACTGCAAGATCGCCGGCCGGCTCCTGCATGCGCACACCGCCGACGACGTTGAGAAAAACGTCGAGCTGTGAAAAAGACAACCCCGCGCGCTTGTCCAGAACCGCAAGCAGGAGAGCGAGGCGCCGAGCATCGTAGCCCGTACTCACACGCTGCGGCGTGCCGTACCCAGCCTTGGCGGCCAGACCCTGGATCTCGATGAGAACGGGACGCGATCCTTCGAGCAGTGCGGTGACGGCACTTCCAGACGCGTCGTTGAGCCGGTCGCCCAGAAACAGCTCGGACGGATTTTCGACCGCGATGAGACCTTCCTCGGTCATCCGAAAGACGCCGATCTCGTCGACACTGCCGAACCGATTCTTCGTAGCTCGAAGGACGCGATGCTCGAGCATCCCCTCCCCCTCGAAGTACAGCACGGTGTCGACGATGTGCTCGAGCGTTTTTGGTCCTGCGATTCCTCCGCCTTTGGTGACGTGGCCTACAGCGAAAACCGTCGTCTCGGTTTCCTTCGCGAATCGCATCAGCCGGGCGGCGCACTCACGCACTTGCCCTACGTTCCCCGGTGCGCCTTCCAGATCGCTCGTGAAAATTGTTTGGATGGAATCGATGATTACCGCATCGAGCTTTTGCGACCCAGCGGTCGCAATGATGGTTTCTAGCAGCGTCTCGTTCAACAGAGAGACGTTTTCGGCGGAGCCGTGCAGCCGCTCGGCGCGCAACTTTACCTGGAGGGCAGACTCTTCGCCCGACACGTAAAGAGTGGAATGTCCGAGCTCCTCCAGTTTCCCGGCTACCTGAAGAAGCAATGTCGATTTTCCGATTCCCGGCTCGCCGCCCACCAGAACCATCGAGCCGGGAACGATTCCGCCGCCGAGAACGAAGTCGAATTCCTTGATGCCCGTCCGGAGGCGTCTCCCCTGAGAGCTCTTTACGTCGCGAAGTCGCGGCGTCGGCGCAACGCTTCCGCCCTCCGCCATCGACTTGTGACCGGCTGCTCGCCGGCCGGAAGCAGTCTGCGAGGAAGCGCGCGCCGCCATTTCCTCGACGAGGGTGTTCCATTCTCCGCAGATGTCGCAGCGCCCCGCCCACTTGGGGTGGTCCGCGCCGCAATTCGTGCAGCGGTAAATAGTTTTTGCCTTCGGGCTCACTATGTCGCTAGGCGGGGAGAGAGATTCTCGAAGCGGGTGTAGGTCTTGTTGAAATACAGATTCACGAAACCTGTCGGACCGTTCCGTTGCTTGCCGACGATGATCTCCGCCCGCCCTTCGAGCGAGTTGCCGTCCTTGTCTGTCGGTCCGTCGTACATCTCCTGCCGGTAGATGAACATCACGAGATCGGCGTCCTGCTCGATCGCGCCCGACTCGCGTAGATCGGAGAGCTGCGGACGCTTGTTCTCGCCGGTACGCTGCTCCGGCGCGCGTGAAAGCTGTGACAGCGCGACGACCGGAATTCTCAGCTCACGTGCGAGCGCTTTCAGAGACCGCGAGATGTAGCTGATCTCCTGCTGCCTGCTTTCGGTGTTAGTCGGTCCCTGCATTAGCTGCAGGTAATCGACAACGACCATCCCAATGTTGTTTTCCATCTTCAGACGTCGCGCCTTGGAGCGCATCTCCAACAGCGTCATCGCCGGCGTGTCGTCAATCCATATCGGAGCGTGGCTCAGGATTCCTGCCGCTCGGCCGAGTCGCACGAACTCTTCATCGTGAAGTCGCCCTTTCCGCAAACGTTGCGCGTCCACTCGTCCCTCGGACGTGAGCAGGCGCTGGACGAGCTGCTCTTTGCTCATTTCGAGCGAGAAGAATGCAACCGGCACGTTGTTATCGAGGGCAGCGTTTTGCGCGATGTTGAGAACGAAGGCCGTTTTTCCCATCGAGGGGCGAGCCGCGACGATGATGAGATCCGAAGCCTGGAAACCTGCGGTTAGCTCGTCGAGCTCCTTGAAGCCGCTAGCAACGCCCGTAATCGAACCGCCGCCACGCTGAATCTCTTCGATTCGTTCCATCGTGGGCCAGAGCAGCTCCTTGATGCGCATGAAGCCTTCGGAGCCACGGCTCTGATTTACCTCGAAGATCTTGTGCTCCGCTTCGTCCAGCAGCTCCGTCGCCGCGGACGCTGACTCGAACGCCTCTGCAACGATCGCAGTGGAAACTTCGATCAACCTGCGGCGGAGAGCTTTTTCGCGGACGATCTTCGCGTGATACTCGACATTGGCGGCGGTCGGTACCGCGTCGACCAGAAACCCGATGTAATCCTTGCCCCCGCTCGACTCGAGAGATCCCGATCTCTGCAGCTCCTCAGAAAGCGTGAGCGGATCGACTACATCGCCCCGCTCGGAGAGAGCGACCATCGCGCGGAAAATTCGCCGATGGCCCTCGCGGTAGAACATCGTGTCGTCGAGAAACTCGGTAGCCCGCAGGATGGCGTCCGGATCCATGAGCATGGCGGATAGTACCGCCTGCTCCGCGTCTTCGGAGTAAGGCGGTCGTCGATCCTTGTACGGATCACGAGCGGGAGCCGGTATCGAGAATTCTACGGGCGAGCTTGACATCTTCCCAGGTTGGGCGTTTCCAGGCCGGATTGCGCAGCAACGCGGCGGGATGGTAAGTGACTATCAGCGGTATTCCATGATACCGATGGACGAGGCCACGAAGTTGTCCTATCGGGGTCTTGGTTTGCAATAGTGTTTGCGCCGCAAAGGTGCCGAATGCGACGATGACTTTGGGCTTGATGAGCTCGAGCTGCCGAATCAGGTACGGACTACACGCGATTACTTCTTCCGGCCGGGGATTTCGATTCCCCGGCGGACGGTGCTTCAACACGTTCACGATGAAGACTTGCTCCCTCGTCAGCTCGATCGCGCCGAGGATCTTCGTAAGTAGCTGCCCTGCCTGACCGACGAAGGGGCGGCCTGTTTCGTCTTCTTTTGCGCCGGGAGCTTCGCCAACGCAGACGAGTTTCGCTTTTGGATCGCCCTCACCCGGCACAGCGTGCGTGGCGGTCTCATAGAGCGGACAGCGTGTGCACTTCTCGACCTTCCTGGCAATTTCATCCAGCGAATCGAGTTTCTGAATCGCCGACGGGACCAGCTCCGCCTCGTCCGGGGCGACGACTATGCCTTTCTTGAATACCATGTCTTCGTTGGTTTTGCCCGAGGTGTCTATGGGTTCACTAACGATGTTTGCGACGGCCGCTGCCGGGCTCTCTGTCGCGTCAACATTCACGCCAGCTTCGCGAAGAGAACTCCGCCAGTCTCCCGATGCTGTTGTCGCAGTTTCTCTGATACTCGGCGCATTTCCAGGAACCTTGTCAAAGGCGCGAGCGCCGAGGAGACGCATGACTTCGTCGACGTGAAGGGAGTCGAGTACCAGCTCGGACTCCCCCAGCTCGCGACGCTGCTCGAGGTAGCGCCGCAGCAAATCTCTAGCGTCCATTCAAATGCTCTTCCACGCGGTCAAGGAGCACCTCTGCCAGGTCCGTTTTGGACATGAGATCGAGAGGCTCTTCTTTTCCGCCGCTGTAGATGATCGTCACGCGATTCGTGTCGACCCCGAAACCAGCCCCGGCCTCGGTGGCATCGTTGAGGATCACCATATCGAGCGCCTTGGATTTCAATTTATCACGCGCATTGTTCATCCCATCGGTTGTCTCGAGAGCGAACCCGACGACGATGCTTTTTTTCTTTCGTTTTGAGATGGTCGATCTCAGAATGTCTTCCGTCTCTTCAAGCTCGATCTTTGGGACTCGGCGTCCTTTCTTGATTTTCGCGGGCGCAGGCGCGGCCGGACGAAAATCCGCAGGCGCCGCCGCCATCACGAGGACATCTGCAACCGGAAGCATTTTCGCAACCGCGCTAGACATTTCCGCGACCGTCCCTGCCTCGATCGTGTTCAGCTCAGAAGGGATCGGGATATCCACGTGACCTGCCACGAGAGTTACGTCCGCTCCGCGGCGCCATGCAGCGCGCGCGATTGCAATCCCCATCTTTCCGCTGCTGTAGTTGGAGATGAACCTCACCGGATCTATCGGCTCGCGGGTCGCGCCGGCGGTAACGATAATTTTCTTGCCGCTGAGAACTGACTGCGCCTGAATCAGGCGGCCAACCTGGCTCATGATCTCTTCGGGGTCGGGCATTCTGCCAGGCCCGGTTCCCTCGCCGACGGCCAACGCGCCGGACGCGGGCTCCATTACGTCGTACCCTAGTGACCGCACCTGTGCGACATTCCGGCGAGTCTGCGCATGCGTCCACATATGGTCATTCATCGCTGGAACGAGAAGGACCTTTGAGGTGGCGGCGAGGAGGCACGCAGTGAGGAGGTCGTCGGCGAGACCATGTGCGGCACGACCAACAAAGTCGGCGGTAGCCGGGGCGACGACGATAATCTTCGCCGCTCGTGCAAGCTTTATGTGGTCGAGAGCGTGGCCCGGACCGAAGATCTCGGTGTGAACGGGCCGTCCAGTCACTGCTTCGAAGGTGATTGGTCCGACGAATTCTCTCGCGGCGCGCGTCATTACGACGTCTACTTCCGCCCCAGCCTGTGTAAGCAAACGCGCCAGCCACACTGACTTGTAGCTGGCGATTCCTCCCGTTACACCGAGGAGGATGCGGGTGCCCTCATAGGGACGCGCGGTAACTACTCCGTGCGGCGACGCGGGATCACGCGATATTCGACCTCACCTTCGGTGAGCTCTTCGAGTGCGCGCGTGGTCAACTTCTTCTCGCCAGGCGCCGACCGATCGCGTGGAAACTCGTTAAGGACGCGAGCGTACTTCGCGGCGACCAAAACGCCGAGGTACTTGTTGGTTGCGTGCTTCGCCACTTCGTTGGGAATGAAAACCTGCATTACTTCCTCGTGGAATAAAGATCTATCGCGCGCTGAATCCCATCCTCGAGGTCTCGAAGGAGTGGATCCAGGCCGTTACTGCGGGAACGTTTCAGACCCTCCGCGTCGATTATGCTAGACACAGAAGCGACCGCACTTTCTACACGGTCGTTGATCACTACGTATTGATACAAATCTACCGCTTTTAGCTCGTCTTTGGCACTTCTGAATCGCCTGATCAGCGAATCTCTGTCTTCAGTCCCCCTTGCTAGCAGCCGGTCGACAAGGGCTTCGGGCGAGGGCGGAAGGATGAAGATCAGCACGGACTCAGGAAACGCCGCAGAAAACTGCTGGGCTCCCTGGACGTCTATGTCCATGATGACGTGTCTGCCCGAGGCGAGTACTTTCGCGACTTCGCGCCGGAGCGTTCCGTAAAGGTGTCCGTGGACTTCAGCGGACTCAGCGAATTCTCCCGCGTCCTGTCCGCGGCGAAAATCATCTGCCGATCGAAAATGGTAGTCCCGGCCATTCACCTCTCCCTCACGCGGCGGCCTCGTCGTGCACGAAACTGAATACCCTACGTCTCCGCGCAGAGCTAGAAGCTCGTGAGCGATGGTCGTTTTCCCGCCGCCCGAAGGTGAAGACAAAATGATCGGGAAAGGCATTACTCCAGATTCTCGACCTGCTCTCGAATCCGCTCCAGCTCTTCCTTGATGCCGATGACCTCCTGGAGTATTGCAGCATCGTTCGCCTTGCTCCCGATGGTGTTCGCTTCGCGCACCATTTCCTGGAGGATAAAGCCCAATCTCTTCCCCACCGGCTCATTGGTCTTCGATTCAATCGTGTCACGAAATGCGGCAAGGTGGGACCGGAACCTGTCCAGCTCTTCGGCGACATCGAGCTTGTCGGCAAGGAGCGCGATCTCCTGAGCAATGCGTTGGTGATCTGGTGCGATGCCGCCTAGCAACTCCGCGACGGTGCGTTTCACTCTTTCGTGATGCTCCGTTAGCCGGATCGGGGCACGCTGTTCGACTTTCGCGAGTTTGCCTTCGACAGCCGCTGCTCTTTCCTGGAGAAAACTCGAGAGCTGCGAGCCTTCTGCTCTTCGCATAGCGAGCAAATTGTCGGCTGCGGCGACGACGATTTTCACGAGAGCCTCACCCGCACCTGCATCGACTTCATCGTCCGGTTGCGCAATTACTTCGGGGAGTCGCAACAGCGTCGCTATATCGAGCTCGCCGACGAGACCGTGTTTTTTCTTTAGCTCCTTCAGCGTCTGGAGGTAACGTGCGAGCCGGGTCTCGTCGATTACTGGTTCGGCGCGAGAGTCTGCAGCGACGTGCGCCATCAGCGTGACGTGCCCTCGGGCAATTTTTTGCCGAAGGATCTCGCGGATCTCACCTTCGTAACGCGCAAATGGCGCAGGGATTTTCAAATTCGGACTGAAGAACCTGTGATTCACAGTCCTGATCTCTACGCTGGCTCGCGCATCTCCTATGAGCCCGTCGGCGGCCCCGAATCCCGTCATGCTGGATATCATGTGAGGCGGGCTATGTTACGGCGCGACAATGGGTTTGTCAATTCCAGAAGTCCCACCGCACACCGTAAATCGCTAGCACTCTCGGCATCTCGAATCCCGGCACGACGAAATAGGGATAGCCAAGAATGTTCCGCTGCTGGTAGCTCACCACTGCGCGCAGAATGCGGATCTCGATCATGCCCGATACGGTCCTTGCGACGTCAGCCTGAATGTCGCCGGCAGCGAGTGGGAAGATCGTGTGGCCGCGGTACTCGTAGACGCCGGACAACCGAAGCTCGAAATCTCCTCTCGGAAACTTTCCAAGAAAGTTATTGGTGAAGTTGATCTCAGACCGGCTTTGGTACTGCGGCTGATAAGGTCGGCTCGCATCCCATCGCACGAGCCAGCTGTCGACGCCGAAACCACGACCAAGCGGACCCCGGATTGAGATCGTCGATGCGGTCGACGTTCCTGCTGGCGTGGGAAGTAGCAGTGTGTCGTACACAAGAGGCGCCAGCCCGACTGACTTGGTGGTCGTGACCACACCTCCGGAAATCCAAGGCCCGAGAATGCGAAGTCCGACTTCCGCGCGTGCGCTGGTAGTGGCTGCCAGACTGGACGATCCTCCGGGGCTCGCCCCCGATCGCGCGAGCGAACCAGAGAGCGCGAGGAACGGCAGCGGCTCTGCGCGGACACCTACATCGGCATTTGTTTCACCGCGATATCCATCTCTCTCCGCGAATGCGCTCAACAGCCCGATCGGTGTCGCGAGGTCGAGTCGTCCCGAAAAAGAGTTCGTCGCGCTGCCGGCAATCGCGCGTATGCGGTCATTCAGTTCAACGCGTGCCGGTCCGCGAGTGAGGCCAGCAGTAGCATTGTACTGCGTCTCGGAGATTCTCCGCTCTAGTGTGTCTGGCTGGCTCGTCGCACCGACGTTTCGATCGGGAGAGGTCGCTCCCTTGAAGGCAAGCGAAGCAACAGTGAGCTGTGCCCACGGACCGTCGCCGACAGCGCCAATCGCGGCGCGAAGGT
>DASQPS010000239.1:0-2885 GCA_035643845.1 Gemmatimonadaceae bacterium
CGAACGCCTTCTCGGCCGTGAAGAATCGATTCGTACTGCTTCTCGAGTCCTGCCTTTCCGATTTCCTGCCCGGGTTTGTAGGTCGCGTACTTGGGATCGTTCAGCTCGGACTCGGTGATTTCGCCAGTGTAGCCAACGAACGTCGCGACAGCGGCGCCGTCGGGGTAGTAGCGCTTGGGAACCGACTGGATGATCAGTCGGGGAAAATCGAGCCGATGTTCCTCGAGAACCGACACGACATCGATCGACGCATCCGGGACGATAACCGTCGGGCGGGTCGGCGCCCTGCGATAGCGACGAATCGCGTTGTTGATCTGGGCCTGATCCAGCTGGAGCGTCGTCGCGAGCTGTGAAAGCGCGCCGCGCAAACTGTCGACACTCGGCGCCGTGATCGAAACGGAATAAGCAGGAAGATTCTCCGCTATCACCTGACCGTGACGGTCGTAGATGATTCCGCGAGGTGCCGGAAGTGGAATGGGACGCAACCGGTTTTCCTGCGATTGCATCACGTACTGTTTGTTCTGAATGACCTGCGTCTTGAAAAACGCGCCAATCAAAAACAGAAATCCGAGTACGAGCACCAGCGAGCTCATTCGCGCTCGGCGGGCGACGTCGTTCGGATGAAAGCTCATGCGGTACTCGGCTCCAGAAGGGGACGCATCAGGAACAATAGCAAAACGCCCACCGCGGCGGTGACAGCTGCGGACAGCGGGGACCAGAGAAGCAACTGCTGCACCAGCTCCACACCGTGCACTCTCTGCTCACCGAGAAAGTAGATGATGTCGAAAACCCACTTCCCGAGGAAAAAGAAGAATGCGTTGAGGACGAGGTTGTCGGCGAAGAAGACGGCTTTGAGGTAGGAAGCGCCGAAGCCCACAATAGTCATTGCGATCGCACCTGCACCAAGCGCGTCGGGCGCGAGAGAATCCGAGATGAGTCCGAGAACGAATCCAATGATAGCCGCGGTCGCAGGACGCACCCGCACGGATGCCAACAGAAGCGCCAGCACCAGGAAGTCCATCGGCGCGCGCCAACCGAGTAGCGGGCGGAGAGTGTAGTGGAGAACGACGAAGATGAGGAAGCTGATTATCGCGCGAATCGCTCCGCCCATATTCATCGCGTAACTCCTGGTCGGAGTGGGAATGTCGGTGGTGGAACTGAGTCACGCCTTGTCGTATCGCGACGGGTAGTGTCACGCCTGGCCGTGTCCCGTCTGCTTGTATCGCGGCGAATCGTGTCGCGCCTCGCGGTGTCACGTATAGGCGCCGGTCGACGAACGGGCGCGGGCGTGGGAGCGGCGACTCTCGTGCTTTCCGCCGCAGGCGCGCTTGCGCGAGCCATGCTATCCAGTACCGCCTGGCGTGCCGCGGCTTCCGCCAGCGCCGCCGATTTTGCCGCGGAATCGCCGGAGATTGCTATGCGTTGCTCGGCGCTCTGCACTTGTGCGGGATTTTCCCAAATTCCGTCGACGCCCTTCGTCACTCGGTCGCGCGTCAGGATCATCACCTGATATATGTCCGAAGGGTTCACTGCGGGACGAAGCAGGTAAGTTCTCGCCCAATTCTCGGTGGTCTTGATCTCTGATAGAACCGTTCCGACCGGGATGCCGCGCGGCCACACTCCTCCCCAACCCGAGCTGATAATGAGCGAGCCCGGCTTGAGCGTCGCCCGAAACGGTACGCCGCGAAGCTCGAGTAGATACCCGCCAGTCGCGCCAGTGAGATGGGCCTGGGCGATCCCGAAAGCGGTGCCGTCGGGCGACATAGCGCTGACCCGAAAATCGGGATGAGTCCACAACATCGCGTGACTCATGGTCGGATCCACCTGATCGACAACACCAACCAGGCCTTCTGGCGCAATGACTGGGCTGAGCCTGGTAACGCCGGCGCGAGAGCCGGCGCTCAGAATTACTGTCGTCTCGTCGCGAACGCCGCGACCATGGAGCGCCTCGGTTGGAATGAATCCCCATCGCAAACGCGCCCCCAGGCCAATGACCTTTCGGAGGCGATCATTCTCGCCCTCGAGAGATTCCGCTTTCATCGATCCGAGGGAGAGGCTGTCGAGGTAAGATTGCTTCGCGTCAGCGGAAAGCAGGGATTGCCGGCCGCGCTCCGCCCGTTCCTGCAAAAGCACCAGTGGAGCGAGAAACGAGCGTCGCATCGCTGTAGCCACTGGATCTCGCATCGTGTCCGGCAGTCCCCGCGCGGCCAGCGCCAGCACGATGCATATCGAGAGAATTATTAGGTCGAGCCGATTACTACTTCTTATGGCGCGCGCCACGTTCTACCTCAGGTCGCTAGTACAGACCAGTATTTCGCCTCGTCATCAAGTATACGGCCTGTACCCCGCACCACACAGGTCAGCGGATCCTCATCGACATGGATCGGCAAACCAGTTTCCTGCGACAGCAGTACATCAAGGCCGCGAATCAGAGCGCCACCACCGGTCATAACGATGCCGCGATCCACAATGTCAGCGGCCAATTCTGGTGGCGTGATCTCCAGCGCGCGACGCACTGCATCGACGATCTACTGAATGGGCTCCTGCACCGCATCGCGAATCTCCGACGAGTGCACGCGCACCGTCTTCGGTATCCCTGATACAAGATCCCTGCCTTTGACGTCCATTTCCCTCTCGTCGCCTACAGGAGCCGCTGATCCGATCTGGATCTTCACCTGCTCGGCGGTCGATTCTCCGACCAGAAGGTTGTAGTTCTTGCGCATGAACTGAACGATCGCCATGTCGAGCTCGTCTCCTCCCGTCCGGATCGAGGTGTCACTGACGATTCCTGACAGCGCGATGACTGCGATCTCCGTGGTCCCACCGCCAATGTCGATCACCATGTTGTCCGTTGGCGTCTCGACCGGAAGTCCAACGCCGATCGC
>DASQPS010000240.1:0-2470 GCA_035643845.1 Gemmatimonadaceae bacterium
CTCAATCAGGCAGGTGCGTGCATCTGGGAGAATCTGAGCCCAGTACGCAACACCGTCGACGAAGTATGCGCCGAAGTCTCGCGTCGCTTTCCGGATGCGCCGCCAGATCAGGTGCGCACCGATGTCGGCAAGCTCCTCGACGAGCTCATTGAAAGCGGTCTGGTGGAGAGCGTCTGAGCTGATGCTGAAGAAACCGGTGCGGCTAATCAAAGGTCTCGCGCGTCAGAGCGCGGGCCAATGGAGCGATCTGATCGAAGCTCAGATCGCGCTCATTGTCGCGCAGGTATTGGTATGGACTCGCCCCGTTGGCCGTTTCGTGGAAGACGTCTCCGTGCGCACGCCTGGACTGCAGGAACCGCTGAGCAGACGGTCCAGCGATTGGCGCGACGCCTATAGCATCGCACTGCAGCTTCGGAGAGCAGCCGACCACGGCATTCTCCGCCCGAAATGTCTGGTGCGTTCAGTCGCTCTCTCGAGGATGCTGGACAAGCGCGGGATTTACGGCAGTCGCGTGCGCGTTGGTGTCAGACGCCTCGACGGCGAATTTGCCGCGCATGCCTGGGTCGAGCTTGGACAGCGCGTACTCGGCGATGATGCCGGACACGTCGCCAGCTTTGCGCAGCTCGTTGACGTTCAGCTCCTTACGAAAGATCACCCACCGGTGAGGAAGCAAGCGTGACGGCCATACTCGGAATCTTCGCGACCGAGGGTCAGCCGGCTGACGACGCGCTCGTTGCCAGGATGATGGCTCGCATGGGCACGCGTGGTGGTGAGCGCGCGAGCACGTGGCGCGAATGCGGTGTCGTGATCGCGGTTGCGAGACACGAATGGGAATTCGGTCCCGACTTCAGCGGCCCGGTTCTCATCGTTCAGGACGGCGATCTCGTTGTCGCTGCGGATGCGTCGCTCTACTACAGAGACGATCTGCGTCGAAAGCTCGCAGACAAAGGCGTGCGCCCGAAGGGACAGACGCCGAGCCATCTCATTCTTGCGGCGTACCAGGCATTCGGTGAGCGGTGCGCGGAAGTTCTCGAGGGTGATTTCACCTTCATCATTTGGGACAGAAAGACGCGGCGAGTAACCGCTGCCCGTGATTTCATGGGCCGTCGCGGACTGTTCTTCGCTGAGCTCGGTTCTACACTCGTCATTGCATCTGCAATCGGAGCAGTCCTAGAACACCCTCTCAGTTCGAACGACCTGAATCTCGCTTCGGTTGCAGAGGCAATGGCGGGCTACATCAGCTCGGACAACACGACGTGTTACAAATCGGTATCGCGTCTGCACGCGGGGCGCACCCTCACGCGCGAGTGGAAAGGTAGAGCGCGAATCACCGAGAACTGGTTGGCACCGACGTTCCATTCTGGCAGTGCGCTCTCATTTGACGATGCCGCGGACAAGCTTCGTGAGCTGATACACGATGCTGTTGCGGAAAGATTGTCGCACAGCGCCACGACCGCCGTGTGGATGAGTGGTGGACGTGATTCGACAGCTGTGTTTGCCGCCGGCATGGATGTGAGCCGCAGACGATCGCTCAACACCGACATTCGCCCGGTTTCGATCAGTTACCCAGTTGGCGACGCCGGCCGCGAAGACGAGACGATCAATGCAGTCGCCGAGCGCTGGAATGCCGACGTTCGGTGGCTCAACATCACCGACATCCCGTTGCTCGATTTGTCCGGCGACAACGCGGGCAATCGTGATGAGCCACTCGCGCACGTCTTCGAGGGTGCGTACCGCGGTCTCGCCTCGGCCACGCGTTCACTGAACGCGCACCTCGCGCTCGACGGAGTCGGTGGTGATCAACTTTTCCTGAGATCGAGCATCCAACTCGCAGATTTGTTTCGCACCGGCCGGTGGGTCGGCCTCGCGCGCGATTGGAAAGCTGCGGGTTTTGCGCACAGCGGATTCGGCACGTTCTTCCAGTGGGCTGTGCAGCCGATGCTGCCGACATCGATGCTCGTCGGAGCGGCGCGTCTACGCCATGGACGCCCACTCGAGGCGTGGCTCCGTCGCCGTCTGCCGCGCTGGATTAGTCGCGACTTCGTCGAGCAAAACGAGTTGAGAGAGTACGACCGTGTGCTGACGACCCGTCGTCCTGGCGAAGCGATTGGATCCACGGAATCGCGCTGGTATTTCACCGACGCATTCTTCCCGTACGTCTACAGACTCGGCGCCGATGTCGCGCAAGAGCAGGGAGTGGAGATTCGTTCCCCGCTCTACGATCAGCGCATCATCGAGTTCGCCGCAACACGTCCGGCATCGGATCATCCGGCCGGTCAGGAAGGCAAGAGACTTCTCCGTCACGCGATGCGAGATCTCTTGCCGGAGCAAGTAATCGCACCGCGCGAAGAGCGCACGGGAACGCCGCAGGATTATGCTGGGACTGCGCTAGCCAACGCGTTGGGCCGTTCGTTCAGCGAAATATTTCCGTCATCGGCGCTCGAGAGCGTCGGACTCGTGGATGTCGCCG
>DASQPS010000241.1:0-6039 GCA_035643845.1 Gemmatimonadaceae bacterium
CGAAATGATTCTGCGCCTGCTCGAGTACGTGGTCTTCACCGCCTCTCCGCAGAGCAGCGCGGCGGACGCGCTTCGCTTCGCGCAATGGAACGGTCCCCGCTGGATCGAGTTTATAGGGCTCAGCGCGATCGAGCCGCGTCATAAGGTCGACGATGAAGTCGAAAGCGCGAATCATGTAGCCGCCCACCTCCTGCTCGGTGAGATCCCAGCGGCTCTTTTCTTCGACGAGATGAAAGATGCGTTGCCACGACTCAGTATCGGCGACATAAACCATCCCCCGAAAAATTCGTCGATTCGTCGGCGTGCTGAAGATCGTCGGACTGAGAATTCGATCGAGATGTTCGTCGGAATGCGAATGGTCTCTGAGGATCAATTGCTTGGCCGTTCGGCTGAACCGCTCACCGACGTGGCTGTCGACGCGGCTCTCCCAATAGCTGTGACCGAGTGCAGCGGTCGACGATGTAATGGTGAGCTGATGGGGCACGAAGTAGTTGTGAGCGACGGAGTCCGCCGCGAGATGCGCCAGATACCCGAGAGCAAACGCGCGCAGCGGCTCTGAGTCGGCGTTGTCGTGGATCTCGAAGCCTACGTTCCACGAGTGACAGTGTCTGCCGGCGGCGGCGTACTTTTTCGCGATGCTCGTGTCCGCGGCTATTGAGCCGTAGAGAAAATCGTAGGGGAACGCTGCGAGAAGCTCCGATATGCTCGAGGGCAGAAGACCCAGCGAGCGCATCACCGCTTCGCCGAGAAAGATGTGCGTGCCCGGAGTCCAGGCGTGAGCGGTGGCGGGAGTAAGGATCAGAGCGAGCAGAACGGCTAGCGCCAGGCCGCCAGCCGATACTGCGCGCGGCGGTACGCGCCGCATTCGCTCTGTCCTAGATCCCGATACGCTTGCGCTGCCGCCGAACGGCTTTGCGAAGATCGTTGAGCTCGTCTTTTACGACGTCATTGATGGCTTCGCGAGCGGTGTCGACATATTCGCGCACCTGATCGACGACTTCATCGACGGGAATCCGGTCGACCAGCTCTTCTCCGCGGTCCACGGCTGCTCTGAAGCCGCGCTTTGCACGCGGCCCCGCCCAACGGGCGCCCTCGACAGCCCGGTCGCCAGCCCAGCGCGCACCCTCGAGTCCGCGGCCGCCCGCCCACTTCGCGCCTTCAAGACCAGCGAGTCCCGCGAGCGCGGCACCGCGGCCGGCATAGCGGACAAGCGGGCCGACCGGTCGCCGCCCAGATGGTCCTCGTCTCAAAAGCAGCGTCACTCCCGCGCCTACTGCCGCGCCGATCAGCGCCGCGGTAAGGAGATCGTATTGCTGCTCACGTTCCTCGTCCACTTCCGTTTCTGGGTCGGACGCGAGGGCGCGGTTTCTCCCAGCCGTCGGCTCCGCTTTCGTCGTAGTCCCCATCGAACAGCTCCTCCTGGTCAAATGCCTGGTTAATTCCCGTCTGCACACCGTGTATGGTCGACGCGGTCGTGACGAACGCTGATTCCGCTTCCTCCTGAACGACATCGAGCAGCGCGTTCAGGTCGTTCATTCGATTCTCAGCTTCAGCGACCGCTGCCTGGACTCGCTGATTGACTGCGGCTACCGCCTGGCTGACCTGCTGTACATCGACTCGAATCGAAGTCGTGATGTAGTCGATGTTATCCGCAATCGCGCTCGCATGGCGCATCAACGGATTTACGTCGCCGTAGATCTTGTCCAGCATGTCACTGACTTTCTTGTAGCTTTTTCTGAAGTTCCACGCGGCTGGAATGAGCGCGGCGGAGAGGACGATGACTGTGATCGTCATGATTCCGCTCGCCGCGCTCGTCACTTTATCCCAGAGAGTGGGCTCCGTTAAAACCTGCTTCGTATAAAGCGTGTCCGGCAGCGATCGAGCAACCTGCTGGAGCAGCCCGGCGACGCCGACAATCCATCCTGACATGCGCGCTCAAGTGTGCAAGTGAGAGGCCATTTTGAGAGGGCTTTCTCCCAACGGTACAAAGAGTGCTCACTGCGATATATTTTCGCAACACGCTCTCGCCCACCTTCAGGAGCAAAATGCCCGCAGTACAATTCGTCGTCGAGGGAGGCAGATCTCTCAGCGGCTCTATTCGTCCCTCCGGTAACAAGAATGCGGCGCTGCCGATTGTGGCGGCTGCCCTGATCTCTGAAAATCCTGTACACCTCGAGAATGTCCCGAGAATTCGGGACATAGAAACGCTCGTCGAGCTGATTCGTTCTGTCGGCGCTTCGATGGAGTGGGTTGGACAGAATTCGCTGGACGTTCACGCCAAGGAACTGCGTCCGGCCGACCTCAATCCAACGCTTTGCGCGAAAATCCGCGCATCCATTCTTCTCGCTGCGCCGCTACTCGCACGTTGCGGTCAGGTCACACTCCCACCGCCGGGCGGCGACGTGATCGGGCGCCGGCGACTCGACACGCATTTCCTCGCCCTCGAGCAGCTTGGCGCCGAGTTCACGCACGGAAAGATGATCGAGATGCGCGTCAACGGATTTCGCGGCGCAGATGTTTTTCTGGATGAGCCCAGCGTCACCGCGACGGAAAACGCACTCGTCGCGGCGTCTGCGGCGACAGGGACGACGGTTCTGCGCAACGCAGCGAGCGAGCCGCACGTCCAGGATCTCGCGCATTTTCTCATCGCGCTCGGCGCGCAAATTGACGGCGTCGGCACGAACACAATGACCATCCACGGTGGGCGCGCGCTCGGGACCAAGACAGTGACGCACCGGATCGGCCCGGATCACATCGAGGTCGGCTCTTTCATTGGGCTCGCGGCTGTCACTCGCTCTGAGCTGAGAATCGAGAACGCCGGCATTGAGCACCTCCGTTCGACGCGCATGGGTTTCTCGAGACTCGGCATCGAATGCGTCGAAGATGGGCCGGATCTTATCGTTCCGGCCAAGCAATCCCGAAAAATTCAGACTGACATGGGCGGTCACGTTCCAAAACTCGAAGACCAGCCCTGGCCTGCATTTCCGGCGGACACGATGTCGATCGCAATCGTAACTGCCACGCAGTGCGAAGGTCTGATCCTCATGCACGAGAAGATGTTCGAGTCGCGAATGTTTTTCGTCGATAAGCTGTCGACTATGGGCGCCCGAATCGTTCTCTGTGATCCACATCGCGCGCTGGTGAACGGCCCATCCCGACTTCGCGGCGCTTTCCTCGAGTCCCCGGACATCAGAGCAGGAATGGCGATGCTGCTAGCCGCGTTGTGCGCAGAGGGAACGAGCTTCATCAACAACGTCGGCCAGATCGAGCGCGGATACGAGCGCATCGACGAGCGCCTCAATGCGCTCGGTGCTCAGATCACCCGAGTCGACGATCGGCGCCACTGAGTTGGAAGAGGTACCCAAAGAAATAATCCCCGACTTCGAAAGCTGGGGGATTCGCGCGTTCACGACGACGCGAGATGCAGGCACATTCAGCCTGGCAAGCACGGAACCCGTGAGCGATGTCATGAGCCGATGGACCGCTCTCCAGCGCGAAATCTGGGAGACGGCGCGGCGACTTGTGTCCATCAGACAGGTGCACGGGACGCGCATCCTCGTCCACACGGGTGGCTGGGAAGGTTGGCTTCGAGCGGCCGAGGAAGCCGACGGTCATATCGCGGCCGAGAAGGGGATCGCGCTAGCGGTCGGCGTTGCGGACTGCGTTCCAGTTTTCATCGCGCACCCGTCCGGAGTCGTGGCTCTTCTTCATTCCGGGTGGAGAGGAACAGCGGCTAAGATCACCACAGAGGCGCTCGGCGCTCTCGCTCGTTATGGACTTCCGCCAGACGAGCTGGCAATTCATCTCGGTCCCGCAATCTGCGGCCGGTGTTACGAGGTAAGCGCGGAGGTTCGTGAGCAGCTCACCGGTCAGCCAGCGACGCGCCCTGGAAACGTAGACCTCCGGTCGCTAATCGCCGAGCACGCGACCGAGATCGGGGTGCAAAAGATTACGGTCAGCTCTTACTGCACGCGCTGCGACAATGATCGATTTTTTTCGCATCGGGCCGGTGACGCGGGTCGTCAAATCGCAGTGATGGCAGCGCAAGCCTGAGATGGAGTGAGAAGCAGCCGGTCAGCTTGACTCGCCCTCCGCTCCTTTCTACATTGTGTAGGGCGTTCAACTCGGCGGCCAACCGGAATGTGGGGATACCCCCACATTTTTTTGTCCTCAGAATGGACCTCGAAGCAAGATGAACGAAACGCTGCAAGACGTTGTGGCTTTGGAAATTAAGCCGCTCGGCCTGGAGCTTTTTGACCTCCGGCTCGGTGGCAGCAAGGGTAGACCCGTGATCGACGTTCGCATCGAGCGCGAGGACGGCGAGACGGTAACAGTCGAGAATTGCGCAACTGCATCGCGCGCAATCGAGACGCGACTGGATTTGGACGGTTTTGGCGGCGGACAGTATGTGCTCGAGGTGTCGTCACCAGGCATCGAGAGGCCGCTGAGAAATGCAAGAGACTGGCGCAGGTTCGTCGGAAGCACCGCCGTTGTCACGGCGAATGCTCCGGGTGATCCGGCCGGAAGGAGAACGGACGAAGTCGAGATTGCTGGCGTCGAAGGCGACGCCGGCGAAGAAATCCTGATAGTGCACGATGAGCGCGGCACGGAGCGGCGCTTTCCGCTCGCCGCCGTTGAACGAGCTCGGCTGGCGTTTCACTGGAAAAGGTAGAGGTAAAGAGTATGGCAGCTTCAGTTGAAATCCTTACAGCGATCCGCGAGTTGACCAACTCGAAGCAGATCGACCGCGCCGAGCTGCATGGCCTTCTCGAGGACGGTATCAACGCCGCCCTCGCGAAGAAGCATGGCCCAACCGTGCAAGCTGAAGTCGACATCGACGAGAACAAGGGCGCGATCCGGATCGTTCTGCTCAAGACGGTCGTGGAAGAAGTCACTGACGGCGCGAGCCAGATCTCGCTCGAAGAAGCGCGTTTCGAAGACCCCGACTTTCAGATCGGCGATCAGATGGAAATTCCAGTCGATTTCGCCGAGTTCGGACGTACCGCCGTGCAGGCGGCGAAGCAGCGCATCATCCAGCGCGTCAGGGAAGGCGAGAGATCAAAGATCCGCGACGAATTCTCGAGCCGGGTCGGCGATCTCCTCTCCGGTGAAGTGCAGCAGATCGAGCGCGGCAAGCTCGTGATAATGCTGAACAAGTTTCGCGAAGCCGAAGCGATCATTCCGTACAGAGAGCAGAACCATCGCGAACACTTCCATCAGGGCGATCCGATTCGTGCCGTCCTCAAACGCGTCGAGGAGACGCCAAAGGGACCGCGGCTCGTTCTCAGCCGCGCCGATGCGCTTTTCGTGAAGGCGCTTTTCAAGCTCGAGGTGCCCGAGATTCAACAAAACCTCGTCGAGATTCGGGCCAGCGCTCGTGAAGTCGGCAGCAGGACAAAAATCGCAGTCTTCTCACGCGATGATTCGGTCGATCCGGTCGGCGCGTGCGTCGGCCTCAAGGGCTCCCGCGTCCAGGCGGTCGTCAACGAGCTCGGCGGAGAACGAATCGACATCGTGCCCTGGTCGGCTGACCCGGAGCGTTTTGCCAAGCTCGCCCTGGCGCCAGCCCGCGTCGCTCGCGTATTCAGCGATCCCGCTACCAAAACGATTCAGGCGATTGTCGATGAAGATCAACTGTCGCTGGCTATCGGACGCAACGGACAGAACGTCCGCCTTGCTTCCGAGCTGACCGAATGGAAGATCGAGCTTTATTCCAGCAGAGAATGGATGGAGCGCGGCTCCGATCAGCCGATTTTCGCGCCGTTACCGACGGACGAGCCGGTTTCGGGCGTCAATCCGCGTCTCGCTGACATAGAGGGTATGCAGCCCGCCACGGTTGCTGTGCTCGAGGAAGCCGGTTACCGGACCCTCGACGACATCATCGATCTCGAGCGCGAGGATTTCCTTCGTCTGCCAGGGATTGCGCCAGAGGAAGCGGATCGCCTCATGGCAATCATCAATGAGCTGACGACGGATGAACCTTCCGAAACACCTCAAGAAGCGGTCACAGTGACGGCGAGCGACGCCGAGGCGGGAGCG